>DOUV01001093.1 GCA_003520455.1 Chloroflexota bacterium
CCGCGCCGTCGCCCTCCGCCGGCTGGGGCAACCGGCCGACGCACTGGCCGTACTCGACCGCGCTCTGATTCTGGCCCCGAACGATCCCGACCTCCTCACGACGCAGGGTGAGCTCCTGAGCCTCCAGGGCGACAGTGACGGCGCCCTCGCGGCCTTCGAGGCCGCGCTGGCCCGGGACGACCACGCCGTGCTGGCCTGGGTGGGCTATGGCGAGCTCCTGAGCCAGCTCGACCGTGATCCGGAGGCCCTGGCCGCGTTCGAGCGCGCCCTGGAAGTTGCGCCCGGCGCCTCCTTCGTCCTCGCCGGCAAAGGCGAGGTCTTGCGCAAGATGAAGCGCCTCGTCGACGCGATTGCCGACTTTGGGAGCGCGCTGAACCTCAATCCGGCCGACGTCTTCGCGTGGAGCAACATGGGCAAGACGCTACGCCAGATGAACTGCTTCGAGAAAGCGCTGGCAGCTTTCGACAACGCCCTGGTCCACGACTCGGCCGATCCCTGGGTACTCGCGCTCCGTGGCGAAACGCTCTTCCAGCTGGGTCGGTACGAGGAAGCCCTCGCGTCGCTTGATGAGGCCCTCCGCCTCACTAGCGATCTCCCCTTTGTGGTCGCGGTGCGAGGCGAGGTACTGCGCGAGTTGGGCCGGTTCGACGCCGCCCTGGCCGCTTTCGATCACGCCCTGGCACTCAACCCGAGCTATGCGTGGGCCCTGGCGAGTAAGGGCCAGACGCTCCGGCGCGCGGACCGGCTGGAGGAGGCCTTGGTAGCGATCGAGCGGGCCCTGGCCGTGACGCCAGATGACCCCTGGATGTGGGCCGAGAAAGGCGAGACCCTCCGCCTGATGGGCCGCTTCGATGATGCCCGCCTGGCCCTCGAGCAGGCCGTCGCGCTCGATCCAGATTACGCCTGGGCCTGGAGCAGCCTCGCCCAGACCCGGCGGGCGCTGGAAGAGTTCCCCGCGGCACTGCATGCTGTCGAGCGGGCGCGCGAGAGCGCCCCCGAGGTCCTCTGGCTGTGGAGCGAGCATGTCGAGCTTCTTCTGCTCGTGCACCGCTACGACGAGGCCACCACACTCGCGCGGGCCTATGCGGAGCGCGACGGCGACAACGATTGGGCCCACTTCCTCGTGGCCGTTGCGGCCCAGGCTCGCAACGAGCGCCGCGAATTCAACACCGCTATCTCCCAGGCGATTCGCCTGGCCAGCGCCAACCTCAACAGTGCCGAGAGCGATGATCAGCAGGCACAGGCCCTCTTCAACCGTGCCCTCTACCGGTTGGTGCAAGCCAATCCCAGCACGGCCCGCACCGACTATGAGAGCGCGCTGGCACTCGAATGCGAAGCACGGGTAGGCGACGCGGTGGAAGATCTCAACTTCCTCGAAGCTGTCGGCGTGTGGCTCCCCACATGGGAACGGGCCCGGGCGCGCCTCGAAGAGTGGTTCACCGGCCAGCATCAGGCGCAGATGGTCCAACTGGCCAGACGAGAGGGCTGAGCGCGTGGACTACGATGTGCTTTCTATGCTGATGGGCACGGCTATCGCCACCGTCGCTGGGGTGACCGGTGCCTGGGTACAAAGCTGGGCCCGGGATCATTTCTCCCGCCGCCGGGCCGCCGAGGAAGAGAAAAAGCGCTGGGTCGAGCTCGCCTTGCACTGGGCGGAGAGTGGCCGCTGCGAGAGCCTTCGCCGGGCCGGTCTGGAAGGCGCCGACCTGCGAGAGGTAGACTTGGGGCCGGGTGAGCGCGAGGGCAGAGGCGCTGACCTGAGCTACAGCACCCTCACAGCCGCCCGGCTGCAGGGCGCCAATCTGGAGAGCACGACCCTGCGAGAGGCCGGCCTCGCGGCCGCGAACCTGCAGGGCGCCAACCTGTGGAGTGCCACCCTGGAGGGCGCCGATCTCTCGAACAGTGACCTGCGCGGTGCCAACCTGCAAAACGCCAGCCTGCAGGCAGCCAACCTCCAGGGCGCAGACCTCCGCGACGCTGACCTTCGGAATGCCGACCTGCGTGGTGCTACCCTGCGGAATGCGAACTTCGAGAACGCCAATCTGCCCGGCGCCGACCTGCAGGGCGCCGATCTGGAAGGCATCAACCTCCAAGGCGCCGCCTTGCAAGGAGCCTCCCTCGTGGGCGCCGACCTGTGCGGGGTGAAGAAACTCACTCACCTGCAGGGCGCCTCTCTCTGTGACGTCAACCTCAGTGGTGTCGACCTGCGGAACGCCGACCTGCGCCACGCGGACCTGGAGCGCGCCGACCTCCGAGGAGCCGATCTGAAAAACGCCGATCTCTCGGGCGCCAACCTCCGGGACGCCAATCTCAGGAACACGAGGCTGCAGGCGGCCACACTTCAGGGCGCTGACCTTCGCGACGTCGACCTCCGTGGCGCTAGACTATGGGACGCCCGGCTCCAATACGCCAACCTGCGGGGCGCCAACCTTCGCGATGCCGACCTGGAGGATGCCGACCTGGAAGGTGCCAACCTCATGGCCCACCTGCAGGGCGCCAGTCTAAAGAGTGCCAACCTGTGGGGCGCCGATTTGCGTGGGGCCCGGCTGCGTCATGCCAACCTGGAGGGCGCTGACCTCCAGAACGCCAACCTGTGGAGCGCCACCCTTGAGGGCGCTCAACTGAAAGACGCGCTCTACGGTGAGACAACCCGGTGGCCGAAGGACTTTCTCCCACCGCCGGAGGCGACTGCGCAAGACCTCCCGGCGATTATCGAGTTGGAACTCAGCCCTCACGAGAATGAGCTCTCCGTGGGCGCCGAAGGGCATGACAGACCCCCACCCCACCGCCAGGACCTCGAAAGCACGAATCAAGCCGAGCGCCCTCCCTCGCAAACAGAACGTGAGGGCTAGCCCGCAGGAGTTCGATCCGCCGAGCAGGCGGCATACGACTCGCTCGGCCGGTATGTCCCTCGATGTCCCCTCAGCCACGGCTATCCAGGCCAATCGGAAGCAAAGGCGCAAGCCTTAGACCGGGGATCCGCTGGTTCTTCGCGCCCGGCGTCTTGGCGTGAAAGTTTTCGCGACCGCTCTGTCTTGAAACGGCCCACTCCCGTCGCCAACCCCACTTGCCCCACCGGCTGCCGCCTGTTACAATCCGCCGAGCCTGGCGCTCTCAGGCCGCGCTATGATCCATCACGAACCAACTCCTGGCCCTGGTAGCCTGCAGCGCGGCTGCCCTCGAGTTCGATCATCTGGCTGGAGCCTGGGCGACGTTCGAGCGTGCGCTCGATGAGATCGACGCCATCGTCACGTAAACCGATGAACAGCTGCAACGAGTGCGAAGAGCGCACCGGCCGCCAGGGATGTCCTTCTTGCTGGCCGCTGCGACCTTTGCAGTTTGAGTTCCTCATGCCCGACAACGCACTCCGCACCGCCCTCCAACACCACTTCGGTTTCGAGGACTTCCGCCCTGGGCAACTCGCCGCCATGCGCCCGATCCTGGCCGGGCGCGACACCCTGGTCGTCATGCCCACCGGCGCCGGGAAAAGCCTCTGCTACCAACTCCCGGCCCTGCTCAAACCGGGCACGACCGTGGTGCTGTCGCCACTGATCGCGCTGATGAAGGACCAGGTAGACGCGCTGGCCGCGCGCGGCATCCCCGCCACCTACATCAACAGCAGCCTCGACGGCGCCGAGCAGAGCGCCCGGCTGGACGGGCTGGCGCGCGGCGCCTTCCGGCTGCTCTACATCGCGCCGGAACGGTTGCGCAACATAGCCTTCCGCGACGTCCTCAGCCAGGTCAGCGTCGCGCTGCTGGCGGTGGATGAAGCCCACTGTGTCTCGCAATGGGGCCACGACTTCCGCCCCGATTACCTGGCGATCTGCAACCTTCTGCCGGCCATCGGTCGCCCGCCCGTGGTGGCCCTGACGGCCACCGCGACCCCCCAGGTTCAGGCCGACATCATCCACCAACTGGCGCTGGAGCAACCCGAGCGGCTCGTCACCGGCTTCAATCGCCCCAATCTCCACTTCGAGGTTCGCTTCACGCCCGGCGAAACCCGTAAGCAGGTCGAGCTGCGTGCACTCCTGGCCAGCTTCCCCCCCGACGCCTCCGGGGTCATCTACGTCGGTCGGCGCCGCGAGGCCGAGGAGGTCGCCGACCTGATCCGTTCGACTTGCGGCCGCCCGTGCCTGTTCTACCACGCCGGCCTGAGGCCTGAGGAGCGCACGCGCGTGCAAGATGATTTTATGTCGAGTAGATGCCCGGTAGTCGTAGCGACGAACGCCTTCGGTATGGGGGTGGACAAACCCGACGTGCGCTTCGTGATCCACTACACCATCCCCGGCACCGTCGAGGCCTACTACCAGGAGGCCGGCCGCGCCGGCCGCGACGGCAACCCGGCCCACTGCCTGGTCCTCTTCGACCCCTCTGACGCTCGCCTGCACGAGTGGTTCATCGAGAACGATGCGCCCGGACTGGAGGAACTGCGCCGTCTCTACCGCCACGTGCGCGACCGCGCGGTGAGCGCAAGCGGGATCGTGAGTGGCACCTCCGAGGATTTTGCCGCCACTCTTCGGCTTCAGTCTGAGACCAAAGTGCGCGTGGGCCTCAAGCTGCTGGTTCAGACAGGACTTCTTGAGGAACTGGGCGAGTGGGCCGGCCAGGGCCACTGGCAGCTTCTGCCGGTCCGTGGGCCCGTCGATATGCAAACCCCGTTAGGCGACATCGAGCGGCGGCGCAAGCACAAGCGCCGCCAGCTCAGCGAGATGCTCAACTACTGCCAGGGCACCACCTGTCGCCGCCAGTTCCTGCTGGACTACTTTGGCGACGCTACGCCGCCAATTGCCGAGCGCTGCTGCGACAACTGCAGCCGCACGGTCAAGTCACCCACAGCGAGCGTGGCCGCGACCGAACGCGAGCGCCGGCCGCTGGTGATCCTGCGCACCGTCGCTATGCTGAAGTGGAACGTCGGCCGGGTGCTCCTCAGCAGGATAGTGAAAGGCGGGCGCAGCACCGGGATGGAACGGTATTTCGAGCAAGAGACGTTCGGCTTGCTGAGCCACCTCCGCCGATCTGACATCCAGCAGCTCGTGGATGCCCTCATCCGCGAGGGCTGCCTGGCATTGGAGGGTGCCGCACGCCCCGTGGTGGTCCTCACCCGGCGCGGACAGGAAGCCCTGCGCCAGAATCTGGCTATCGCGCTCGACGAAGCCGACGCCCCGTCTCAGTCGACCCGCCCGGCCCGAGGCGCCACCGTGGAGGAGACCCGCACGCTCCTGGCAGCGGGCCTCAGCCCGGCCGAGATCGCCGACCAACGCGCCCTGACGATCGGCACAATCTACAACCACCTGGCCAGCCTGATCGAGCAAAACCGCATCCCCGTGGAGGTGGTGGTCGCCGACGACGTCCGCGCCCGTATCGTCGCGGCCTGGGAGAGTTGCAACCGGGCGTTCTACCTCTCGCCGATCAAGGATGCCCTCCCCGAGGAGATCTCCTACGGTGAGATTCGCTGCGTGCTGGCCGCGCTCAAGACGAGCGAGACGTAGCCCTCAACGGCAAACGACTCGATTAGTGGCCGGCAGGCGATCTGGCCTCCCAGCCTGGAACGTTTGGGAAACGAACCACGCGGCCTACGGACCTTGATCCCGCTGGTCATGCACGGTTACAAACCGAGGGGCCGACGGGCCACGGTTGGCGGCCGTCAGACCTGCTCCGCTCAGACCTCGAGACGGTCCTCCGCCTCGCCTCCCTCTTTCGCGGCGTGACAGCGCGTGCTATACTTTCAGTATGAAACGCTCCCTGCTGCTCTTCGTTGCGTTCGTGCTGCTCGTTCCCACCATGTTTGCCAAGCAGACTCCACTCTGGGCGATCTTTCGCCCGGACAACAGCGGCCTGGCCTTCAGCAGCGTCTACGCTGTGGCCGACGACTTCAGTGGAAGAACCTGGTTCGGTGGCACCGGTTTGAGCGTGGTGGGACCACGCGACGACCAGTGGGCGCGCTACACCGCCGCCAACTCGCCCCTGCCCAGCGACCGGATCAACGACATTGCTACGGCGCCGGATGGACGCGTGTGGGTGGCGACGGACAGTGGCGCTGCCAACTTTCAACCCGACGGCACCGGGTGGGAGGTTCTCACGACCCGGAACGGCCTCCCCACCAACGCGGTCGAGGTGATCCGCGTCGCCGGCAACGGCGATGTCTGGTTCGGCACAAACCGGGGCGTCAGCGTCCGCAGCGCCCAAGATGGTCGCTTCGTCACCTACAGCCAGGCCAACAGCGACTTGCCGGGCGACGACATCCGCGATATTGTCATCTCGCCGGATGGCGACCTCTGGTTGGCCACCAACGCCGGGATCGCGGTGCTGCGGGCCGGGGGACGCTGGGAAATCTTCAATCGCCTCCGCACCAATCTCCCCAGCGATGACGTCCGCGGTCTCGCCCAGGACAGCCGCCAGGATATGTGGGCCGCAACGTGGGGCGGGGGCGCCGTCCGTCTTGCCCCGGATGGTACCAACTGGCTGGTCCTCAACCGCGAGTCTGGCAACTTGCCCGACCTCTACCTGACGGGCGTGGCCATCGGCTCCGACGACACCCCCTGGTTTGGAAGCGCCAACAGCGGGATCCTCAACTACGAGCCTTTCCGTGGGGCCTGGCGGATCTACGACGCCGGCGCTTTGGAGCTGACCACGAACACCGTGAGCGACCTCCAGCGCGGTCGCGGCCGGGCGCTCTGGTTCGGGACGCTCGCGGGCGCGGCGGTCTACGATCCCGACGGTCCTCGTCGCCCGGCTTTCCCGACAGCACCTCCCGTGCCAGCCAGCCCCACGCAACCGCCGCCCATGGCGACAGCCCGGCCAACCGAGACGGCGCGACCAACTGAAACGCCCGTGCCACCGGGGGGTGGCGCCGGCCC
>DOUV01000150.1 GCA_003520455.1 Chloroflexota bacterium
AGGGGGGTGGGGGATGGTGTGGGGGCGAGCGAGAGCCGGCATCCCGCGAGCAAGACAAGCGGCAGGATCAGGGCAACGATTGGACGGGTGTGGCGAGCAGAGAAACGCATCAAACCTCCGGATGGCGACACGGCTGGCAAAGTGTAGTGACCCAGGCCAGGCTGTCAAAAGAGCGAAGGGCTCCCCAGACAGGCGGACCTCCGGCATCGAAGGTTCGCGTCGGACTGTATCATCCGTGCCTGTCAGGGATTGCATTCGCCGGGTGGAGTCTGGTATTATGCGCATGCTCACGAGATTATCCGGAGAATCTATGCCTCCTCGACCACGCCATCGAACCCAGCCCCCGCGGCGACGAAGGATTCGCGCGACGGAGACGCCCCGGGGGCTTTCCTACCGCAGTCACTTTGTCCTCTTTCCTCAAGGGACCAAGAAAGAATGGTATGATGCGTTCTGGCCCTACTTTGAGGCCTTTCGCACCACGCGCGGCGAGAGTTACGACGATGCGGCCAAAGTCCACGGCGACCTGGGCCACACGATCACCGCGATCAATGTGCCCGATGAAGCCATCGAGTACATGCGGAGTGTCAACCCGGACGCGGAGTTTGACCGGATCGCAGCCGAGACGCCCGAAGCGCTCAACGCGATCGCTCTGCGCCGGGTTCGGGAAGGCCGGCGGTTCGGACCCGACGAACCACCAGGGCCCATCTCCCCGGGCCGGCCCGAAGAGCGGCCGTCGAGTGAGCCAGGCTACCCCATCGCTCCAAGCTCGACACCCCACAAGCTCGGCTTCTACGTCCACGTGCCTCGATTCGCGGTCGAATTGGCAGTGCGAGTGGTCAAGCCGCGGGTCATTCTGGCGCACGCGCAGGACACCAGTTTCTGGGCTAAGGTCCGCCAGGTCAGTCCTGACAGCGTGATCATCGGTCGCGAGTACGTGCCGCCCGGCGATCAACAGAATTTCATGAACAATCCCGAGCAGGTCGGCCACGACTTCGCCGAGCGGCTCCTCAACCACGAGATCAGCCGGAGCCGTGTGGATGGGCGGTCGCTCTTCGACGCCTGGATGAGCTTCAACGAGGCCATCCCCGGCCCCCAGCCCTACGGCTCTGAGCCCTCAGCCGAGGACATCGAGCGCTTCACGCGCTATGACCGCTTTCAGGTCGCCTTCGCCACGCGGCTGCGCGAGGGCGGTTTCGAGCCAGTGGCCATGAACTTTGCGACCATGAATTGGGCCCATGGCCGCGACTGGTTGAACTACTTCAAGGGCACACTTGAGACCTATAACCTGCTCGGTTTCCACGAGTACGGTTGGCCCAACATGCAGGGGATCGGCGGGAAGACCGGCTGCCTCGACTATCGCAAGATCATGCGCGACGTACGCAGCGTCTACGGGAACAAGCATACCGCCGTAATCACCGAGTGCGGTCTGGCGCGCCTGGCCCTGACGGGGAGCGGCGGCGACGTTGGATACCGCGTCGATCCCTTGATCACCTTCGCCGATTACTGGGCCTCGCTCCGCTGGTACAATGAGGAACTGATGCGCGACGACTATGTTCTCGGTTGCTGTCTCTACCAGGTTGGCCACGGCCCCAACTGGGAGACATTTGAGCTGGCCGGAACCCCCATCATCGACTGGATCGCATCCCTCGGGAGTTGAGCCCAGTCCCCCACAGGAGGTCTGTAGATGTTGAAGAAAGCGCTCCTCGTCGGAATCAATACCTATCCAGGTGCCCCGCTGCGCGGCTGTCTCAATGATGTCGATCAGATGCACCAGTTGCTCACCTCGCAATTTGGCTTTTCGGCCGAGAACGTGCGGATGCTCCGCGATGCTGAGGCCACGACCCAGGGGATCGTTCAGGGCCTGACGTGGTTGGCGGAGGGCGACAGTGATCCCGCGGCTGTGCGCGTCTTTCACTACTCAGGCCATGGGACCCTGACGCCCGACCAGAACGGCGACGAGCCGGATGGCAGCGATGAGTGCATCGTACCCTACGACTACCCGGCTGCCGGCTTCATGACCGACGACACCCTCGCCACACTCTACGATCGCTTCCCGCGCACGAGCAACCTCACGCTGGTGATGGACTGCTGCCACTCCGGCACGATCCAGCGCCTCGATGATCCCCAGAACCCCGGGGAGGACATCGTGTATCGCTTCCTGCCGGTGAGCTACCAGGACTACATCGCCATGGATCAGGCCAGGGCGAAGTATGAAGCCGAGCGCAAGCAATACCTCGAGCGTTCACTCGAGCGCTTCCGCAACCTGTCGCCGGAAGAGCAGGAGCACGAGAAGTCGCTGCTGGCGCTGCGCTTCGACCGCAAGCGCGGTCGCTTCGGCGATGTCACGAACCGTGAATCCAATATTCTCCTGGCCGCGGCACGCTCCGACCAGACTGCCGCCGACGCCCGAATCGCTGGCGGCTATCACGGGGCCTTCACCTGGTATTTGGTGAACGCTCTCAGCAGCACCGGCGGGACGCCCACGTACGCCCAGGTAGTGGCGGCCCTTGCCGAGCCACTCTACACGGCCGGTTACACTCAGGTTCCGCAACTCGAATCCCAGCCCGCGAACCGCGACCGGCCGATCTTCGCGCCGTTCTCCACGTAGGGGGAGACGCCGCAGGAGACGGGCCACCGGCCCGTCTCCTGCGGGGCGGAGACGCCCCACCGGGGCGTCTCTACGGGTGTTAAGGGATGAGGGCGTAGGCTCGTACGGGGAATGAGCCAGTGCCTTTCACTGCCACGGGGGCAGCGTGCAGGTAGAATCCGCTGGCGGGCAGCTGATCCAGGTTGCAGAGGTTCTCCAAGATGGGGATACCGGCTCTCAGAAGGGTCGAGTGCACCGGCCGGCTGCGGTCGGCCATGTCATCGACGTTCATCCCATCGATCCCTACCAGGGTCGCCCCGGCCGTCCTCAGTCGCTCGGCCGCGGCCGCGGTCAGGTATGGCCCGGGTTCGCCGTATGCCGGTGTTTTCCAACGCCGGTCCCACCCAGACGCCACCAGGACTGACCGCCCCATCATCTCCACACCCGCGAGTTGAGCCTCATCCACCGCCGGCCGCCCGTCCCGCTGCACCGCTGCGATGACAACAGCGGGTAGGTGCACGAACCGCTCGAGCGGGATGGCCGTGGCGTCCACACCATCAGCGTAGCGATGGAAGGGCGTGTCGAGGTAGGTGCCAGTGTTCCCGACCAGGTCGATCCGCGAGATCAGAAAGGCTGTGCCGCCCGCGTAATGCGCTGCGGAGGCCTCGCGGGAGAGAAAGGCCGTCACCGACGGCGCGGGCAGTCCGGGGAACATGCTCATATCCGGTTCAAGCGGGTGGCTCAGATCGACAATGCGCACAGGATGACCTCCTCTCGCCGATGCGGCAGAAATGGACCCTCGCTCGGATTGTCTCCTCCTCGATGCCGTACGGTTCTTCCCGGCAGGCCGGCGCGACGACGACTCTATGACCGGTGGCATTGAACCGCAAACCCGGCCCGCCCGGTTGGGTTGCTCGCGTTTCATGCCCCGCTGCGCGGTGGTGGCTCGATGGGAGGAGAAGCGTGGCACAATTCGTGCCGAGATCTTCCGGTGGGGGAAGCGTAAACGCGGGGTCGAACAACGCGCAGAAGACGCGGTACATGACTTGCTTTTCAGGCGGAACCCAGTGAAGGGGGAGTCTTCCGGCTCTGGAAACGAGCACACATGACACCCGAGATCGCGCTGGTCTTTGGCCTCCTCGGAAGCGCAGCAATCCTGTTTGCGTCGGAAAAAGTGCGACCGGATGTGGTCGCGATGGGGGTCCTGGCGACCCTCGTGCTATCGCGGCTGATCGATGCCAACACTGCTTTTGGGGCCTTCAGCAACAGTGCCGTCATCGTGCTGGGCTCTGTCTTCGTCATCAGCGAGGGGCTGGCCCAGACCGGCTTCGCCTCGATGGTGGCGGGGCACATCCTCAAGTGGGCGGGGCAGAGCGAGCGGCGGCTGGTGTTGTTGCTCATGCTGGCCGGGGCCGGGCTGAGCGCCTTCATGCACAACACCGGCACGGCTGCCATCCTCCTGCCCGCTGTTCTATCGATGGCTCAGCAGACGGGGCGGAGTCCATCCCGCCTCCTCTTCCCGCTCTCCATCGCGATCCTTGCCGGTGGCTCGTTGACGCTCGTCGGCACCGCGCCAAACATCCTCGTCAGCGAGGCGCTGCGGGCGCGTGGTGAGACCGCTTTCGGCTTTTTCGCCTTCACCCCGGTCGCGGCTCCCATTCTCCTGGCGCTCATTGGCGTGACCGTGCTCTTCTACGACAAGATTCTGCCGGAACGAGCGGGGCGCGGGGGCATCATCGAAAGCTACAAACTGCGCGACTACCTGACCGAGTTACGCGTCGGTTCGGACTCGCAACTTGTCGGGAGGAAGCTGGAGGAGTTCTACGATCTGGTCAGAGGGCGGTTCCGGCTGATCAGCCTCATCCGCAACGACTACAGGGTCTTCGCGCCACCGCCTTCCCTCCAACTGCGGCAAGATGATGTCCTAATGGTGCGAGGGCGGCTGGATGAGGTCCACGAGATTCGCGAGAAGTGGAATCTCGCCATTGAGCCGGAGTTTCACTTGAGCACGGAGTTGCTGACGAACGGTGAAGAACTTTTGTTGGCTGAGGTGACATTGGCACCTCGGTCGGCCCTGCTTGGCCAGACGGTGAAATCGGCGCACGTCCAGCAGCGCTACGGCCTGACGGTGTTGGGAATCTGGCGGCACGGCGTGGCCATCGCGCGCCGCCTGAGCGAGGCGGAGCTGCGCTACGGCGACATCCTATTGGTCCAGGGCCCGCGCGATGCCCTCGATCATCTGCAGGAGGAGCATGATCTCATCCTGTTGCAAGAGATTCGCCGCCCGCTGGCTCGCCCCCGCAAGGCGCCTATCGCCCTGGCAATCCTGGCGGCGGTGGTCGTGCTGACCGTCCTCAAGATTCTGCCCGTTGCGGTGGCCCTCTTCCTGGGAGCCGGCGCGATGGTCGTGACGGGGTGTCTCAGCATGGAGCGAGCATACGAAGTGATCGATTGGCGGACGCTCTTCATCGTGGCGGGGATGTTGCCGCTGGGACTGGTGATGGAGCAGACGGGGGCGGCGCGGCTCATTGCCGAAACATTGCTGGGCGTCGTGGGGCATGCCGCGCCCGTCTGGCTCCTCGCGGGTGTCTTCGCCGTCACGATGCTGCTCAGCGAGGTCGTCTCGAACGACGTTTCCACGCTGCTGGTGGCGCCGCTCGCCTTCACCCTGGCCAGCGCGGCCGGGCTCAGCCCGTATCCCTTCCTGATGACGGTGGCCATCGCGGCGGGCAGCCCGTTCATCACGCCGATGAGTCACGGCCCGAATCTGCTGATCATGGGACCCGGCAACTACCGGTTCCGCGATTTCACGGTCGTCGGCCTCCCGGTCGCGCTGATTGTCGCCGCCATCACGCTGATTGTCGTCCCGATGGTGCTACCATTCTAGACACCGGTCACGGAGTCGCCGGAGGTACGTGGTTGCAGACTTCCGAACTCTTCCGAGAGTTCGGAAGTCCGACGCCTTGACCGGCGCTCCAGGAGTTGGCGTGATACATGCTGAATGTCTGCCACAGAGAGGCCGCAATTCATATTGATCAGCGCTCATAGTGGAGTCGCAGGCGCTGGTTCAATCCGCCAGTGGGCGGTTCGCGACTCGTGAAACGTGAAGACTCCCTGCGAGAACACTCATCACGTTTCACGATTCGGGCCAGCCCAGAGTGGGGTGGGTGGTGCACAGGACAGCGTATTCCAACACGAGCGTTCATCAACCTGCAGTCATCACCCGATACAAGCGAGCCATAGGATGAGGGCTTCCCCGGCCAGTTCGAAAGATCGCGATCAGCCAGCCCGGCAGCGGGTGGAGAAACGCGCACGCTTCGCCTGGCTGCGGGCGATGATTCAAGACGAGGCGCGCCGCCACCGCTTTCTCTTTGTGATGAGCCTGTCAGGTCTTGCGATTGTCGCCGCGCTGGCCTTCCTGGCGGCGCAGTTCCCGACACTCCCGTTCGACCTCGACACGACACTGGACTTGCAGGGCATCCATTTCGCGCCCTTCCAGAGGCTCATGCTGGCCATCTCGACGATTGGCTACGAGCCATGGGCCGTAATCATCGTCGCGGCGGGCTCTATTTTGGTCGCGTTGTTGCTCGGGTGGAAAGACGGTGTCTTCCTGGGTACTACCAGCGGGTTCCAGGCGGTGGTGAACTCGCTGATCAAGATCGCCGTCGGCCGCCCGCGCCCGGCTGCGCCCCTGGTGCAGGTCTTCCGGCACGCCGCGGGGAGGTCCTTTCCGAGCGGCCACGTGATGTTATACACGGTCTTTTTTGGCTTTCTGTTCTTTCTCGCCTGGACGCGGCTGCCGCACTCGTTCTGGCGCGCCTTAGCGCTCATTCTGACGGGTGGCCTGGTGTTGCTCGTCGGCCCTTCGCGCATCTACCTCGGTGCCCACTGGCTGACCGATGTCGTTGCGGGGTACATTCTGGGATTCATCATCCTCGTCCTTGCCATCGAGCTCTACCTCAAATATCTGGCCCCGCGCCGCCCGACCGAGCAAGAAGGGCTCGTTGGAGAGCGTGACCGGGATGCAGGATCGGGATGATGCGCGCGCTCTCCTCCGCGCGCCCATCCGGTGAGGGGATGATAGGCTCAATCTCCCCGCGTCGGCTCCGGCGACCAGTCACCGAGTACCTCGCGGATGGCCTCCTCGGCCTCGCGGTTGCGCTGCGCCGTGCCGAAGTAGATCGCGGCGGGGTGATGGATGATGAGCGCCGCCGTGGACTGCTCGGGCGTGAGCTGGTAGCCGCTCGTCAGCCTGACCCCGATCGCCTCGGCGGGCAGCACCTGCAGGAGTTGCTCATGGTGGCTCATGTCGGGGCAGGCCGGGTAGCCCCACGAGTAGCGCAGGCCACGCTCGTCCGGCAGGCCCAGCTCCTTGCGGATGCGGGCGTTGTTCCAGGCCGCCAGGGCCTCGGCCAGCTCGGTAGTGAAGCCATGGACGTGGTAGGCCTCGGTGTAGTCGCCGCGGGCCTGGGCTGCCTCCAGGCGCTCGGTGGCCTGCGGCCCCGCCGTGACCACCTGCAGCGGCAGCACGTCTATGGCGCCCGATGACTGGGGCACGATGTAGTCGGCCAGGCAGAGGCCCAGGCGGCCTTCCTGGCGCGGGAACTCCCAGCGGAACAACTCGCGGTTGTGGTCCTTGGGGTCGTAGACGATGATGGTGTTGCCTGCACTGCGGGCAGGGAAGTACCCGTAGGCGATACCCAGGTCGAGCCAGCGGGTGCGCGCCAGCTCCTGCTGGAAGCGTTTCAGCGTCGGCTCGAAGAGCTCGCGGACCAGCTGCTCCCATTCCTCGCCGCGCTTGCCCCGGCCGCCCCAGTGGAGCCGGTAGAGTGTCTCGAGGTCGAAGTGTTCCCAGACCTCGTGCAGCGCAATCGCTTTGGGCGGGACGACAGTGGCGCCCCAGAAGGGCGGTGTTGGAATCTGCGTGGGCAGCAGGGGTTCGACGCCGGATCGCGCGCCGGCGATCTTGGCGGCCATCTCGTCGCGCCTGGCGGCCAGGGTGGCGGCCTGCTCCAGCCCCTCGATGGCCTTGCGCTTCAGCTCCGTGACGAAGGCGTCGCGGGCGGGACCGGTGATCGCATCCATCGTCGCCAGTCCCTCGAAGGCATCGGCGCAGTAGAAGACGCCCGGCTCGTAGGCGACGCCCGGCTCGGGGAAGAGGGCGCGGTAGCCGAAGCGCCGGTTGATCGCGGCGCCCCCAATGAGCACGGGAAATGGCAGGCTGCGCTTGTGGAACTCGCTGATGACAATCGGCATCTGCTTCGAGGTACTCACGAGCAAGGCGCTCAGTCCGATGGCGGTGGCGTTGTGCTCGATGGCGGCGTCGATGATGGTGTTGACCGGGACCTGCTTGCCCAAGTCCACCACGGTATAGCCGTTGTTGCTCAAGATCGTGCCGACCAGGTTCTTCCCGATGTCGTGCACGTCGCCGAAGACGGTGGCGATCACCACGGTGCCCTTGGTCGCCCCTTCGAGTTTCTCGAGGTAGCGCTCCAGCCGGGCGACGGCCCTCTTCATCGCCTCGGCACTCTGCAGCACGAAGGGCAGGATCAACTCACCCGCGCCGAACTTGTCGCCCACCTCCTTCATGGCGGGGAGGAGGACGTTGTTGAGGACCCACACAGCGTGCCTGTCGGTACCCTTGGGGTCGGAAATATCGGTGCTGGCGTCGGAGAGAGGGCCGACCGGGACGTCTCTCCCTGGCGCGTCCTCGTCGCCCACCAGGCCCATCGCCAGCGCCGTCGCCACGGCTTCATCGATGTCGGCCTCGATGCCCTCTTTCTTGCGGTGGAGGATGCGCCAGTGGAGCCGCTCGAAGACGGTCATGCCCTCGGTGGGGTCGGCCGCGGGCGCACCGCCGCCGGCCTCGACAGCCGTGTAGGTCTCGAAGGCTTCGATCACGCGGGCAAGGGCGTCCTCGTCACGGTTGAAGATGAGGTCGTCCATCAACGCGCGGTGCTGGGGCGAGATCTCGGCGTAGGGGGTGATGTGGGCCGGGTTGACGATCGCCATATCCAGGCCGGCCTCGACGGCGTGGTGCAGGAAGACCGAGTTGAGGACGTGGCGGGCCTCCGTCTTCAGGCCGAAACTGATGTTGGAGACCCCCAGGATGGTGAAGACGCCGGGCAACTCCGCTTTGATGCGCCGGATGGCCTTGATCACCTCGACGGCGGCGTTGCGGTACTGGGCCTGACCGGTCGTGATCGGAAAGACGAGCGTGTCGAAGATGAGGTCGCTCGGATTCAGCCCATACTCGCCCACGACGATGGCGTAGATCTTCTTCGCAACCTCGACCTTGCGCTGGGCGGTCTCCGCCTGGCCCTGCTCGTCGATGCACATAGCGACGAGGGCAGTGCCGTGCTGCCTGGCCAGCGGCACGACGGCCTCGATCTTCTTGCGGCCGTTCTCCATGTGGATCGAGTTGATCACCGCCCGGCCGGGATAGGTCTCGAGGGCGGCTCTGACCACATCGGGCTCGGTCGTATCGATCACCAGGGGCGCCTCGACGCTCTGCTGGAGCAGTTTGACGAGGCGGTGCATCTGCCGATCTTCGTCGGTGCGCTCCGTGGTCGCGACGCAGACGTCGAGGACGTGGGCGCCGCCCTCCACCTGTCCGCGGGCGATGTCGAGCACGGGGTCGTACTCGTCGTTGAGCAGGAGCTGCTTGACCTTGCGCGAGCCGAGCGTGTTGACGCGCTCACCCACGAGGAGCGGTGGCGGCTCCTGGGCCATCTCGATGGCTCGCATGGCGCTCGCCAGCCGCGGGCGGTCGTCGATGGCCCACTCCCCGCTTTCAACGGGGGAGCCGGAGGGGGGGTGAGGACGGTTGGGCCAGGGATTGAAGCCCTCGACGTGTGCGATGATCTCGCTGAGATGCTCGGGGGTGGTGCCGCAGCAGCCGCCGACGATGTTGACGCCGAACTCGGTGACGAACTCGGCCAGTTGCTCGGCCATCGGCCGGGGCTTCATCGGGTAGATCGCGCAGCCATCCACGTTGAGCGGCAGGCCGGCGTTCGGGATGACACTTACCGGCAGGTGGGTGTGGCTGGTGAGATAGCGGACCGGCTCACGCATGTAGTCCGGGCCGGTGGAGCAGTTGAGGCCGATGACGTCGATGCCCAGTGGCTCCAGGATCGCCAGGATGGCGGAGATGTCGGTGCCCAGGAGCATGCGGCCGCTGGTGTCGAGCGAGACCTGCACCTGCATCGGCACACGGCGCCCGACCTCGGCCCGCGCCCGCTTCAGCCCCTCGACCGCCGCCTTGACCTCCAGGATGTCTTGCGAGGTCTCGATGAGGAGCACATCCACGCCGCCGAGCAGAAGACCCACCGCCTGCTCGCGAAAGACATCGGCCAGCTCCGCGTAGGTGATTTGCCCGAGGAGCGGATCGTTGGTCGAAGGCAGGTAGCCGCTCGGGCCAATCGAGCCGGCAACGAAGCGCGGTCGCTCCGGCGTGGCGAACGCATCGGCACAGCGCCGGGCCAACTCAGCGGCGGCGCGGTTGATCTCAATGACGCGATCCTGGAGTTGGTACTCGCGCAATGTGAGCCGGTTGGAACGGAACGTGTTGGTCTCGATCACGTCCACGCCAACGGCCAGGAAACTGCGGTGAATCTCGGCCACCAGATCGGGGCGCGTGATCACCAGGTAGTCGTTGCAGCCCGCGTATGTCGGGCCACCGAACGCCTCAGCGCCGAGGTCGTAGGCCTGGATTGAGGTACCCATCGCTCCGTCGTAGATCAGGATGCGGGAGCGCAGAGTTTCGAGATAGCGAGAGTACATCGGGTTTCCTTTAGTCTTGCGAGTTGAGTCCGGCGTGATCACGGTGGAGAAGCGCGCCACCCCCACCACTCAGCCCTCGGAACTCAGACCTCAGCATTTTCCACGGGTTCCAGGAGCCGGATGAGATGGTCGACCAGGTCAGTGCGAGTGACGATCCCGACCAGCCGGTCGTTTTCGTCCACGACCGGCAGCCCCCCCACATGGGCCACCCGTATCAGCTTGGCGGCTTCGACAATCGGCGCCTCGGGCTCGATGGTGGTGACGCTGGTCGTCATAATATCTTCCACCCGGTGTTGTTCCAGTTGATGGAAGGCCTCACTGGGAGTCTCATCCAGGAACGGCGAGTCGGCCGCCAGGCGCAGGTCGCGATCGGTGATGATGCCTACCAGGCCGGTCTCGTCGACGACCGGGAGGCGGCGCACGTCGTGGCGGCGCATCCTCAGCAGCGCCTCGGCCAGGCTCTCGTCGGGCGTCACCGTCACCAGATCGGTACTCATGATATCGCGAACGAGTTGTGGCGTAGTCATGGAAAAACCCCTCCCGGTGGCAGGGGTAGCACTTTGCTACCTCGGCTCCCTGTTTTCCGCTCCCTGTTTTCGCAGTCCACGGATCACTCGCGCCGCGATCTCGTAGCGCCGGAAAGGAGGTGTGATGTAGACGCCCTGGATCGTTCCCTGGCGCATGGCTCCAAGCAAGACCTCCTCGGCAATGCGCACTCCTTCGGCCTGTTGATCGTAGGCTGCACTCATGCGGCGCAGGATCGCCTCCGGGATGATGATGCCCGGCACCTCGTTGTGGAGGAAGCGGGCATGGCGGTCGGTGTAGAGCGGGAGGAGGCCGGCGATGATTGGGATTTCAATCGGACCGCCGTAGGCCTCCAGAAAGCGGGCAGGTGCCTCGGGATCCCAGATGGGCATTGTGAGCGCAAAGCCGGCGCCGGCCTTGATCTTCTTGCGGAGGAGATCGGCCTCCTTGCCGAAATCCGCCGGGGTCAGGTTGAGCGCGCAGCCCACCAGGAAGTTGGTAGGCTGGCCGATGGCCCGGCCGCCGTGGTCATGCCCCTGGTTGAAGCCCTGGCTGATCAGTTTCATCATGCCGGTGGGGACGATATCGTAGCTGTCGGTGGCGTTCGGGTAATCGCCGACGGCGGTGGGATCACCCATCACGACGACCAGGTTGCGCAGGCCGAGCGCGTGGGCGGCCAGGAGATCGCCCTGGATCCGAAGCAGGTTCCGCCCGCGCGTTGGAAAATGCAGCACTGTCTCGATGCCGACCCGGTTTTGGATCAAGGTGGCGACGGCCCAGGCGCTCATCCGCATGCGGGCCAGGGGGCTGTCGGCCACGTTGAGCACGGTCGCACCGGAGCCCTTGAGCAGGGCCGCAGTGGTCAGGATCTCGGTCAGGTCGGGGCCGTGGGGTGGCTCCAGCTCGACGGTGATCACGAATTCGCCGCTGGCGAGCTG
>DOUV01000149.1 GCA_003520455.1 Chloroflexota bacterium
AACTTTTTGCTACCTACTTAGAATGCTGGTGACGTCGTCGCCGGGGCGTGCGATCGGAGACTTCCGAAGTCTGACCGGCCTCGCAAGCCTGCTTTCGTAACGTGTCAGCGAGTGGAGGCGGAGCGGGGTTTGTGTGGAGCGGCACCGCGGACAAGCCCCCTTCCCCCAAGATTCTCGAGAAGATACTCCGTCTCTATTCTCGACAGCATAGAGGCTCCATCGCGTGAACCTTACAACTACGTGAGGCGGATGTTACCCCCGATGTGATCTCGCAGCTGATTGCGGACTTCGTCCCTGCATAGGGTGGAAGCCCAGCGCTCGGATCGCTGGCAAGCTGTCATTCATGCATGTGAAAGGAGCGGTGCTCGTTCCGATGGCTCACGTCCACACTGAGACGCGCGACGTCTTGGAAATTGCCGAACGGGCGGGGGTTCCGGCGGAAGCGGTGATCCGCATCGCCCACCGTGTGGACGACGCCATCATCCACACGGCCTTCGAGCGGCGAGCCGATCTGCTGGTCATGGGTTGGCGAGGCCGCAACGAGACTCCCAATACGTCCGTCGGTCGCAATGTCGATTCCATCGTCGATCGGGTTAACTGCGAGGTGCTCGTCATCCAACAAACGGGAGTGCCCCCCTTCCAACGTATCTTGATGCCGATTGCTGACCCCTTGCAGACAAAAGCAGCCATCGAGACGGCACGACTTCTGGCGACTGATGACTCGGCAACGATTACGGTGATTCACGTCTCTCCGCCCGGGACTCCTGAAACCAGGCGCCAGAAGCTTCTGGGTGCCCTCGAGCTCCAGCTCGAGGGGGTGCCGATCGAGTATCCTGGGCTGCAAGGAGCAGTGACACTTCAAGAGATCGAGGCGCCCGATGTGGTTGAAGCGATTGTGGCCGTAGGCGCCGACCACGATTGTGTGATCCTCGGTGTGACCCGAGACAGCTGGCTCAAACAGCGCTTCTTCGGGAGCAAGCCAGGACAAATTGCCGAGCGCGTTGAACCACCGGTCATCCTCGTTCGTCCCAAGACCGGTCCGGTGAAGTTCGGACTATATCGCGCGTTGAACTACCTGCGGGGCGGGTACAGACGGATCGACCCGACTGCAGAGAAGGAATTGCAGGCCCAGGGGATTCTCCTGCCACGTCCGGTCGCAGGTGCCGGCGAGCCTCGCTCATCAATCAATCGCGGCGTGCTGTTGCTCGCCGGGATTCTCGCCATAGTATCGGCCGCCGCAATGTACTTGGGCGATGGAGGAGCGTGGACACTCGTTGGCGCTGCGCTGTTCTTCGTCGCACTGCTATGGTTCACCCAGTTATCGATGGCCGAGGTTGCGAGGCAACAGCCTGGGTGATGCCCTTGCGGTGACCCGTCTGCTGACAAAGTACTCGCTCCCGGCCGGCCTCGAGCCCATCACCCCCCACGCGTTGGGCCATCCCTTGGCGGCCCGCGCCCTGAACGCCAACCCTGGCGACCGGCGCGGTCTCGCACGCTTGCTGAATCACAGGCGCATCGCCACGATGATCTCACAAAGCCCAGCCTCACGAGTTGAGAGCGCGCATGGAACAGGTGGAGGTGGCGGACGCACCGGTCGCAGCGTGAGCCGGGGCCAGGCGGCGCCCCGCCGGGTCGTCTCCGCCTCTCCGAAGGTGCGATTGCCCGCCTATTTCCATGTCGGGTATTGACATCGTCTTCCAGTTCTGATAGTCTGTTCTGTACACTGTATACGTACACAGTGTACAGTTAAAGCGGGTAACGATAGAGTGAGAGTCCTTTCCTTGACAAGGGGGGCGAGAGGTTCAGCCTCTCGGCCAACACCCGGCTTTGCAATAGGTGGAAAACGAGTTTCAGAGGCGAGTACCTGATATGCAGCCAATTCAGAAATCTGCCCCACTTGCCTCAATCGCTTACGAGCGCATTAAGCAGTCGATCCTCAACGGGACTCTGGCACCCGCTCAAACAGTTCACGAGCCGCAGCTAGCGCAAAGGTTGCAGATCAGCCGCACCCCGGTCCGTGAGGCGCTCATCCGCCTTGAACAAGAGGGATGGCTGATGCCGGCTGATGGGCGTGGCCTGATCGTCAGGCCGCTTTCGCCTCGTGGCGTAGAGGATATCTACGAGATGCGCCTCTTGTTGGAACCACACGCGGCGCGCTTGTTTGCGGAGCGCGCCGCTGATGCGGCGATCGCCGACCTGTTAGAACCACTGGAGGAAATCGAGGCGGAAATCGCTGTGGGCCGCTACGAACTATTCTTCCAGATGCACCGTGCTGTTCATCAGAAGCTGATCGATCACTGTCCCAATCTCATCCTGCGCGAGGGGTTGGCGTTGCTTGACGAACGGATGCACCGCATCCGTGCTCTCACGGGCTCAGAGCCGGGCCGTCATGTGCGTGCGTCCTTCGAAGAGCAGAAGGCCATTCTGCGAGCACTTGAACGTCGTGACTTGAACCAGATCGAGCATGCTGTGGCCGATCACCTGTCAGCGGCCAAAGAGCGAGTGCTTACCCACCTGGCGGCCACGACCTGGTTCGCTGACCCAGAGGGCAGAGCACTCGCCTGATCCCCGTTTTCGTCGAATGGTCTCCTACTGAGCAACGACTGCAGGGGCAAATCCGGCTCGTAGAGCTGCTCATGTTGGGACGGAACACCCCCACGCCTCACCTTCACTTCAAAAATTATCAAGATGGGATTGCTCTGGTCGAGTGGGTGGCCACGTAGAGCAGGAGGTTCAGGAGTGCCCGCATGCTGACCCATGATGGACTCGCGTCAGAGCAAACGTACCGCATTGGCATCGATACAGGAGGAACCTTTACCGATTTCGTACTCCTCAGGGAATCGGATGGTGGCGTTGTCACGCTCAAGACCCTCTCCACCCCCTCCGACTTTTCGGTCGGGGTCGTTAACGGCTTAGTCAGGCTGGAGATTGATCTCCGGCACGTACGCTATATCGTGCACGGTACTACGATCGGCGTAAACGCCCTTATCCAACGGAGGGGTGCCAGGACTGGGCTGCTCACGACCCATGGCTTCGAGGACGTGTTGCAGATCCAATGGATGAACAAGCCGGAGATGTATAACCTGTTCTACCGGAAGCCCGTGCCGCTCGTCCGGCGGCGGGACCGGATCGGCATCGACGAACGCGTGGACGGCCAGGGTCGAGTTCTCAAAGGAGTCGATCCGGAGGAGGTCCGCGCCGCGGTCGGGCAGCTCGTCGACAGGGGGATTGAGGCGGTTGCCATCTGCACGATTAACTCCTACGCCAATCCAGAGAATGAGCAAGCGATTTTCGAGATGGTCCGCGAGGAATGCCCAGAGATCCACGTGAGTGTATCACATTTGATCGCCAGGCAGCGCCGCGAGTACGAGCGCTCCAGTACTACAGTTCTCAATGCCTACATCGCGGCGCCAATGGAGAAGTATCTGACCCGATTGGAGCGTGAGCTGGCGGCGCGCGGTTTTCGCGGGACCTTCCTGGTCATGCGCTCCAACGGCGGGGTCATGACGCTGGAGAATGCCAGGGCGATACCGGTGCACACGCTCCTCTCGGGCCCGGTGGGAGGGAGCGTTGCCCTCTCGGCGCTCGGTACTCGCCTCGGCGCCGCCCGGCTGATCGGCTTCGATATGGGCGGAACGAGCAGCGACATCTCGGTGGTGCTGGACGGGAAACCTCAGATGTCGCAGATGGCCCTGGTGGAGGGGTACCCCTTGATGACTCCCGTCGTCAATGTTGACTCGATTGGGGCAGGGGGCGGGTCCATCGCTACCGTTAAGGGGTTTACCTCCCTCCGGGTGGGGCCGGCGAGCGCCGGAGCCAGCCCAGGACCGGCCTGTTACAGACAGGGCGGCACCGAGGCGACGGTTACCGACGCCAATCTCATCTTGGGACGGCTCGACTCCGAGACGCCCCTGGCCGACGACCTGTTCCTGGATCGTGAGGCTGCGAGTACAGCCATCGCGGAGCACGTCGGGCAAAAGTTGGGGATGGGAGTGGAGGAAGCGGCCCTCGCTATCAACCGGATCGCCGACGTGAAGATGGCCTACGCGATTCGCGGCCTGACCCTCGAGAAGGGATTAGATCCGCGGGAATTCGTCCTCGTCGCTTTTGGCGGAGCTGGCCCTCTGCACGCGGCTTCGATAGCCTCCCTGCTGGGAATCCCACGTGTGCTCGTGCCGCGAGCCCCTGGCAATTTCTCCGCCTGGGGTATGTTGAGTACCGATCTTCGCCACGACCTGGTGCGCACCATTGACCTGCCCGGCGACCCGAGCTGCCTGCCCACCCTCCGACAAGCGTTTCAGGAGATGGAAGAGCAGGGGCAAGAGATCATGGCCCGGCACGGCGCGAACCAGAGTCCCCGCCAGCTCCGGTGGGGGGTAGACGCCCGGTACAAGGGCCAGGAGCACAGCCTGACCGTGCCCTTTGAGGCAGAGAAGATCGACACCACGGCTCTCGCAAAGCTGCTCGCCGATTTTCATTCCCTCCACGAGAGCCAGTATGGACACTCCAGCCCTGAAGACTCGGCCGAGTTCGTCGCGACCCGGCTGGAGCTGAATGCCAGGCTCGAGAAACCGCCGTTCTACAAGCTCCCTACGGACGCGAAAATGCTTGAGCTCACGGCCGTGAGCTTCCGCGACGTCACCTTCGAGTCGGGCATCCGGCGAACCCCGGTCTTCGAGCGGTCGGCGCTGTTCCCGGGCTGCCGGATCGAGGGACCGGCGATCATCAACGAGCCCAGCTCTACCGTCCTGGTTCCACCCAGCGCCATCCTGCAGGTCGACGGCGATGGCAACCTGATTATAGATCTCCCCTCTACGGAAGGCTGAGCGATGGTGGCCAGCGTGGATCCCGTGACGGTGGAAGTGATCTGGCACGCGTTGTTGGCGGCGGCCAATGAGATGAAGACTGCCCTTCGGCAGAGCTCCTACAACTTCATCATCAACGAGATGCACGACTTCAGTGTGGCGCTGTTCAACGAGAAAGCCGAGACGGTGGCCCAGGCGCCAGGCTTGCCGGCCTTCCTGTGCGACATCCCCAGCGCGATCCACTCGATCGCGGCCGACATCGGCGGCTTCGAGCGCTTCGCCGAGGGGGACATTTACCTGACCAACGATCCCTACGCCAACACTTTTCACATCTGGGATGTAAACGTGATCAAGCCGGTCTTCTGGGAGGGTGCCCTCGTCGGCTTCGCCGGCGCCCGTGCTCACTGGCAAGACCTGGGTGGAAGCTCCGGCTCGGGGGCAACCAACTCAACCGAAGTCTATCAAGAGGGGCTGATCCTGAAGTCGATCCGATTGTACGACCGTGGGGTGCTGAACGAGGAGGTGCTGCGGATCATCCGGGAGAACAGCCGGCTGCCCGAGGCGGTGGTGGGCGACCTGCGAGCCCAGCGGGGGGCCTGCGAGATCGGAGCGCGGCGCCTGATGGAGCTCATCGCCCGCTATGGGCCAGCGGTCTTCCGCGCCAGTGTCCAGCAGATCTTTCGCAATGGCGACCAGTTGGCGCTCGAGAAGCTCAAGACCATTCGGCCGGGGGAGTACCTGGCCGAGGGCTGGGTGGACAACGATGCGGTGGAGCTGGACGTGCCCCTGCGGGTCAAGGCCAGGGTGACTGTTAGTCCTGAGCAGATGCTGGTTGACTTGACCGGCTCCCATCCGCGCTGCAAGGGCCCCTTCAACAACAACCGCAACACGACGACCTCTTTCTGCCGGCTGATCTTCAAGATCCTGACCACTCCCAACGAGCCGGCCAACGAGGGTCACTTCTGGCGGCTCAAGGTCGCCATCCCCCCAGACTCCATCTTCGACGCCCAGAAGCCTTGCTCGACGATGCTCGGCTTCGCGGCGCTCGAGACCTTGCTCGACGTGGTCAAGAGCGCGCTGGCACCAGCCATGCCGGAATTGGTCAATGCCCACGACTACGGCAAGTGCACGCCTGCGCACATGAAGGGGCACGACCAGCAGGGGCGCTATTTCACCTTCCCCGACACGGAAGGGGGCGGCATGGGCGCCAGCGCCCATGGCGACGGTGAGTCGGGCATCAAGGGCCACGACACCGTCGTCATCTCCGCCGAGGTTCTCGAAGCCAGGGTCCCTCTGCGGGTCGTCCAGAACCGCCTGCGCCAGGACTCCGGCGGTCCCGGTCGCTTCCGCGGTGGCCTGGGCATCGAGAAGGACTACCTCTGCCTGGTGGACGTGCGGCTCAATGCCGCGCTGGAACGGCAGCTCTTCCCGCCCCAGGGCATCCTGGGCGGTCTCCCGGCCAAACACAACCAGGTCATCATCAAGAGTCGCCAGGGTCAGATCCGCCTGCCCTCCAAAGTCACCGACTATCCCGTCGCCGCGGGCGCCATCATCAGCCTCCAGACGGGGGGTGGGGGCGGCTATGGCCCTCCCAGCCAACGCCCGCTTGAGCTCGTCCAGGAGGATCTCGACGAAGGTTACATCTCCCGCCAGCAGGCCGAGGAGATCTACGCCGTGGTCTGCCGCCCGGATGGCACGATCGATCTCGAGCAGTCGTGGGCGTTGCGGGCGAGGCTCCGGCCGCTGCACGCGTAGGTTTGAAAAGCCTTCGTCTGTCATCTACTGTTACAATCGGATCCAGGTTGGAGAGCCACCCTCGGATGCGGAAATCGGATACGGGAAGGAAGGGTTCCATGATCAAGCTTGGGCTGATTGGGTGTGGCGCTATCGGGAGCGCTGTCGTGAATGCCATCCTCGAGGAGGAAGTCCCGAACGTTCGCCTGGTTGGCATACTTAGCCTTTCCTCGAATGAGGTTATAGATCGAGCGCAGCGTCTCCTGGGAACCCACTTCGCCCACACCATCGAGGAGCTGATTGAGCTCGCGCCGGACATGGTCGTTGAGGCGGCTGGTCAACCAGCCCTCAAGGCATACGCCAGGTCCCTGTTGGCTGCCGGCATTGACGTTCTCCCAATGAGCGTCGGCGCCTTGGCCGATCCGGACTTCCTCGCCGATCTCGTCCAAGAGGCAAACCGGAAAGGCGGGGGCCTCCTTATCCCCTCGGGTGCCATTGGCGCCCTCGACGTCCTTCGCTCTGGCTGCGCCGCCGGAGAAGTCGACGAGCTCATCCTTACCAGCACCAAGCGACCGGCGGCTCTGAGGGGCGCACCCTACTTGATCGAACACGGCATCAGTCTCGAGGGTATACAGGGGCCCGTGACCGTCTTTGATGGACCCGCAGCCCAAGCCTGTAACGCCTTTCCAGAATCGATCAATATCGGTGCGGCTGTCAGTCTTGCCGGTCTTGGCTTTGAACGTACCCGGATTCGCATCGTGGCCGATCCCAACGTCCCACGGACGACCCATTCGTTGCGGGCGAGGGGCGCTTTTGGTGAGCTGCAGCTCACCCTCCGGAGTTCCCCTCATCCGGACAATCCGCGGACCAGCTATCTGGCTTGCCTCGGCGCCATCGCCGCAATCAAGAATAGTCGCGGGCCTCTCCGGTTTGTCTGATGGCTTCATGCGTCGCACCGTGCACAGTTTACAGGTCGATGCATGCCCCCGTAGTAACGAGGGTATCGGGAGCTGCAGCGCGGTGCCACCCGAGCGTCTCCCTCGGCCCAACTGATTGGAGGGAACATGATTCTTAGTTGCGAGAACGTTGATCAGATCGTGACGCTGAGCTTTCGACGGCGCAGTGGGCTGCACCTCAAGCTGGGAGGAGTCGTCCGCAAGCATTACAACTTGGCCAGAGGCGAAAACCCCATTTCCTACGACGTCGGACAGGCGCTCCTGGCCCTCCCACCCTCGAAGATCGGGATTTTCACAGGTGCCGTCGTGCCAGACCACTTACCCCGGGGAGAGAACGATGGACCGCTTGGCTCCCTGGTCCTCGGACATGCCCTTCGCCAGCGAGGGCACCAGGTGATCTATTTCACCGAGCGAGAGGTCTTCCCGATGATGGAGCGCGGGATGGCGAGCTACGGCGACGTCTGCGAGCTGATTGGACTGGAGAAGAACCGGCAGGACCGGCACGCCGGGACGGGTCAAGGGCTGGACGTGGCGATCATGGTCGAGAAGGCGGGCGGCAACAGCGTCGGTGTGATGCACTCGGCCAACGGCAACTCCCGTGACGGTACGCGTGCAAACATTGATGGGCTCGTCGATCGCATGAACGCTGAGGGCAAGCTCACGATCGGCTTTGGGGAGTTTGGAAACGAGATTGGCTTTGGCAAGATCTACAATCAGGCGCGCGAGGTCACCCCGTACGGGAAGAAGTGCCAGTGCCCGTGCGGGCAAGGAAACGTCAGCCGGGTCGCGACGACCTACCTCTTCCCGGCAGGCACGTCGAACTGGGGGGCCTATGGGACTGCCGCCGCATTGGCGATCCTGGCGGGAGACGAATCTCTCGCGCATACCCCGGAAAAGGAGCGGGAGCTTCTGGAAATTGCTGTCGAGGTCGATTGCCGCGATGGCGGGACTGGCAAGGCAACCTTCTCGGTCGACGGCGTGCCGGGCCAGGCTTCAGTCGCCTTGGTGGGCTTGCTCGCCACGGCAGTGCAGTTTGGCCTGGCAACGAGTGACCCTGACCGGCCATTCTAAACCGTCATCGTTTTACGTTGTGTGTACTGTGTATGCCGGCTCGTCACGACGCAATGCCTGATCAATCCAGAGCCCAGGGACGAACACCTGAATAGGAGGCGAGAGCACCATGGCGATGGACATGGCCGAGAAATCGGTTCTCATCGAAGAGATGCTGAAGCTGAACAAGGTCGAAGCCGGGGAGAAGGTCGTTATTGTCACGACCCATGAGTACAACCAGGATGACCTGCGAGCCTACCGCGAGGCGCTGAGCCGTCTAGAAACGCAAGCGTTTCACATTGTGCTGCCTCCGCGCGCCAAGGGAGCACGCCTGAAGGATCCGGGAACGCCATTTTTCTATGAGGTACTCAGGCACGCGGATATGGTCCTGTTGCCCAAGTCGTCGTGTGTCGAGCCGCTTCCAAGCATCCACTCCGATGGCATCATGGAGACGCTCCACGACGGCGTACGCGCCTTGACCATCCAGTTGCCTTTGGAGAAGGTCCGCACGATGTGGCCGACCCCCGACCTGATTGAGCGAACCCTGATCGGGGCTCGATTGATGGAGGAGGCCGAGACGATCCGAATCATCTCTGGGAACGACGCGGAGCTCGTCATGAACAAGAAGGGCCGGCCGGCGCACACACAGCATGGGATCGCCGATGTCCCGGGCCGCTGGGATAACTTCGCATTCGGCTGTGTTTCCTCCACGCCATGGGAGAATAGCGCTACAGGCACTCTCGTAGTGGGGCCACCTGCCGCCATCAGTCCGCTTGTTCGCTTCGTGCAGGAGCCATTCAAGTTAACGTTGAAGAATGGCTATATCACCAACATCGAGGGCGGCCTCGAGGCGAAGCTGCTGGGCCGGTGGCTCGAGCAGTGGGATGATCCCGAATCGTATGGCACCTCCCATGTCGGCTGGGGCACCCACAAGAGGGTAGGAGTCGGAGAAGGTGGGGGACGCGCTAATCTGGTCTCGTACCTGCACAACGCCTACGGAACCCTGTTGATCGCGTTCGGCTCCAGCGTCCATCCCCATACAGCTCAGTACTCGGGCGGCGGGGGCCAGCGCGAAGCGGCCTCTCACTGCGACATCGGTGCGGTGGAGGTTGATTTCTACCTGGACGATCGTCTCGTCTGCCGGGATGGAAAAATCGTCGATCCAGAGTGCCGCTGAGCGGAGGAAAGCGTAAAATGACCGATCTGCCACGTTGTGACACGAACGAGGAGTTGCTCCAGCTCATCGAGCAGAGCGGCCACCGCTATGACGTGATCGCCCGAACGATCTACGGCCTCGAGATCGTCTGCGTCCGCAGCGGCGGCAACCGGCAGCCGCCCATCGTCATCACTGCAGGCGCGCACGCCGGTGAACCGGCCGGGGTCCTGGCTGCGCTCGCGCTGATCGAGCATCTCGAGACCGACCACGCCGTCTACATCGTCCCGCTGCGTGACCCGTTCGCCTGGGGGGGCTTCGCCCGTTGCCTGGGAATGGCACTGGGCGAAGAGGTGGTCATCGAGAGCCACGACGACGCCGGGCGCCTTCTCGCCGGGCGGGGCACCGTGGTCTACCGGGAGGAGGAAAACTCGCTCCTGCTCGCGTTGATCGGCGATCTGGTCTTCGTCTCCATGCGGCCGCTGCCCGACACGTCCGGCCCACGCGACGTCGAGCGCCGGCTCAACCGGGTGATGGGCTACAAGCCCGAACTGGTGCCCCTCCTGGTCGGCAAGCGCCTCTGTTGGCCCTCGAACCTGACCGGCGTGGAGGGCTGCGACGACTTCGACCGCGCCTTCAGCGCCTTCGTCACCCATCACGGCGTCGTCGCTGATCTCAATCGCCAATTTACCTTCGCCTACCCGCCGGTCGAGATTCAATGCGTCCGCGATTTGGTCGACCGGGTCAGGCCAGGCCTGGTCCTCGACCTCCACGAGGGGCAGGGCAGCAAATACTACCTCTGGACGACTGACTACATGCGGGGGGACGAGAATGCTGCCATCGCGCAGGCGATCATTGGGGCGGTCGTCGCGCGCGGCAGCATACTCTACAGCCTCAAGGAGCTCGGCTCTCGCATCGACCCACAGAAGGCCAGGGAGCTACAGGAGCCGATCCCCGGGCTAATCGTTGGGCCGGCTTCCAACCCGGTCCGACAGGGCGCCTCTTTCATGAACTACTGCCGGCGCTACGCGCCCGCCTTTAGCTTTGAGACGGGGCGCTGGAAGAGCCTCAAGGAGCGGGTGGAAGAGCAGCTCGCGGGTGCCTACGCCGGGATCGCCGAATTCGAGCGGCTGCAAAGGGAGAATCAGCCATGAACCTGGTATTGAAGAACGGTACCTTGATCGATGGGACCGGTCGGGTCGTGCCTGATGCGGTGGTAGCCACGGCGGGCTCGAGGATCGTCGCTGCCGGGCCGGCTGCCGAGGTACGTCTCCCCGAGGATGGGGCCGAGGTCATCGACGTCCGTGGCATGACGATCATGCCTGGCCTCATCGACCTGCACGTCCATCTCCACGGCCAGGCCCTTCCCGGCGAGGGCTCTCGGGCCCGGCTGCTGGCCGAGAGCGACGCCTATCAGGCTGTGGTCCTGGCCGAGAATGCCAGGCGGACGCTGGAGGCCGGTTTCACGACGATCCGCGAGATGGGTGCCCCTAACGATATCAATGTTGACCTGACCCGCGCGGTGCGCGACGGCATCCTCAAGAGTCCCCGCATCATCCCGGTCTGTACCGTCGACATGACCACCCTGCCCGGCGGCTATGATGTGCACGGCACGCGCGGTGGTAACGTGACCGGGCCGGTTGAGGCCCGCAGGGCCGCTCGCCAGAAGATCGCCGCTGGCGCCGAGGTCATCCACGTGATCGCCACTGGGGCTCAGTATGGGCAGTTTGGGCCCAAGACGCAGATTCTGACTGAAGAGGAGATGCGCGGGGCGATCGAGGAGGCCCATAAGCTGGGCAAGCTGACCACGGCCAACGCCTGCAGTGCACCCGGCGCGAAAGCGGCGGTGCTCGCAGGAACCCAATGCGTCGAGCACGGGGAGTACCTCTGCGACGACCCCGATCTCTTCAAGCTGATGGTCGACCGCGGGGTCGCCTTCGTGCCAACCCTCATCGTGGTCGTCGCCAAGGTGGAAAAGATCCGCGAGGCCCACGCCCGGGGCGAGCAGCCCGCCCTGGCTCCGACTGTGGTGGAGCGCACGCTGGACGAGCTCGAGCCCCACCGGCGCACCTTCGAGATGGCCCTCGAGGCCGGCGTCATCATGCCGATGGGCTCGGATGCGGGCTCGCCCTACATTCCCAACGGGGTGGGAAACGCCCGCGAACTGGAGCTCTACGTACGCTACGGAGCGACGCCGACGCAGGCCATCGAGGCCACCACCCGCGTCGCCGCCGAGGTGTTGCGCATGGACGACCGCATCGGCACGGTCACGCCGGATAAGGAAGCCGACCTGATCGTCGTGGCTGAGGACCCACTGCGTGACATCCGCGTCCTGCAGAACCACGAGAACATCAAGCTGGTCATCCAGAGCGGCCAGATCGTGGTCAACCGCCGCCCCGCGGCCAACGGGGCATAGCCTTTCTTCTTCCCCCGCCCACCGGGAGGGCCGGGAAGGAGGAGGAGGAGGAGGAGGAG
>DOUV01000654.1 GCA_003520455.1 Chloroflexota bacterium
GGCGGCGCGCGCGAAGGCGCGCGGTGGGCCACCTCCGTGGACGTAGCCGTCGCTGTAGCGAGCCACCCGAGCGAACGCCTGATCGCTGCTGCCGCCCACCAATAGTTCCGGACCCCGCGGCCGGACCGGTGTGGGTCCGAAGGCATCGTCCTCCCAGTACGAACGCAAATCGGCGAGCTGCTCGGCCAGGCGTTTGCCCCGCGAACGGTAGTCAACCCCAGCGACTTCGTAGTCTTCCTTGCGGGCACCCAGGGCCAGGCCCAGAACCAGGCGACCGCCCGACAGCGCGTCGACGCTAGCCGCTTGTTTGGCCAGCAAGGCCGTGTTGCGAAGCGGGCCGACGATAATGTTGGTCGCCAGCCGCACGCGCCGCGTCACGGCTGCGGCTGCCGCCAGCGAAGTCATCGGCTCGTAGCTATCATAGAGGAGCCGGTCGAGCACCGCCAGACTCGAGAACGTTCCCTCGTCGGCCCGGCGGCCCCACTCGACAATCAGCCGCCCCTCCGCACCAGGCACGGTGCTCGGCAACCCCACTCCTACCCTCATGTGGCACCTCCCTTCCGATGGTTGTCTCGTTCCAATCAACCGTGTATGGAAGAGACGAGGGCAGTGCCCTCGCCTCCCTCGCCCATCACGTGCCAATCTGAGCGAATCGAAAACAAAGGCTCGCTGCATACCACGGTCAAACAGCGGTGCATGGCTCAGCCGTCTGCCGCTCCCACGCCCTGTTCTGAAGAATAGGCGACGAGGCGGCGATCGTTCAGAAACATGAACGTTTGGGCCAGGTGCCGGTAGGTCGGCGCGGAGACGGTGGCCCACTTCAACGCGTCGCCGTCCAGGGTCTTCTTGACCTGGGCGGGGACGCCCGCCGCCATCGTGCGCGGCGGAATCACACCGGTGACCACGCTGCCGGCGGCGACGACGGCTTCCTCGCCGATAGCAGCACCGTGCACCAGGGTCGCATTCATGCCGATGACCGCGCCCCGGCCGATAGTCACAGCCTCCAGCACCGCACAGTGGCCAATGGTCACCTCCGGCCCGATGATGGTCTGGCCGTCCTCCTCCACGTGAATGACGGCGTTCTCCTGGATGCTGGTGCCCGGACCAACGACGATCTTTCCGTGGTCGCCCCGCAGGACAGCACCAAACCAGACGCTGGCGCCCTCACCGATCTCGACGTCGCCGATGACGACAGCCGTCGGGGCGATAAAGACGCTCTCGGCAATCAGCGGACGTTTTCCACGATACTCGATGATCATGAGGATTCATTCCGACCCAAGATGAGGAGGCCCGTACGGTAAATCGCATGTCGAGATTGATCCTCTCGGTCGGGGAGAGGGAAAAGCGGTGCGGGGCTGGGGCAAGTGCGGGGCCGGGAAACCCCAGACGTGATCGTCACGACCCGGCGAATCTGTTTCAGACGGAGCGATGAGCCGCGACCTCACGCCACTGGCGACTCCGTGATCACCGTCGCAGGCTCGGTTTCGACCAGTTCACGGCCGGCGCCTGTACCGGCACCCTTGAAAAAGAAGTGCAGCGCATAGTCGAGTCCGCCTTCGTTCCCGCCAAGTTTCTCCTGAGCATAGGGCGCCAGCAGCATCTCGATCAGTGCAACGTAACTCCAACTCAGGATACGGGGATCGTGGGGCTCGATCTCGCCTCGGGCGACGCCCTCGCGCATGATCGCCTCGACCATGATGGGCACCGCTTCCTGGTAGGCGCGGACGATCGTGGTCCGAAGCGGTTCCCGAAAGACGTTGACGTCGCGGCGCACCAGGTGGATCACATCGCGCTTCGGACCCGGGCGCTGGAGATAGGCGCACGTCAGAGCCCGAAGCTTCTCGTAGCTGCTGCCTTCGGCGGGCACCGCGGCCAGCATCGCGTCGCGAATCCCCGTAAGATTGGCGCGCAACATCGCGAGGTAGAGCGCCTCTTTGCTCGCGAAGTGGTGATAGAGAGCGCCCTTGGTCACCTTTGCAGCTTCGGCGATATCCTGCATGGTGACATCGGCGTAGGCCCGCCGCACGAACTGGCGTTCGGCAGCCTCCAAGATGTTGTTGATGGTTTCTTCTGAGCGGGCGTACGTCGTCACGCGCCGTCTCCGCAATCTTGGTTCTATGGCCTGGGTGTTCAGATACCGACTGGCCGGTATGTTAGCAAAATCGAGAATGAGTGTCAAGACGTCCCCGCTATTCCAGGAGTCATCAGCCCAAAAGAGGGGCGCCGGCCGCGAGCCGGCGCCCCTCACTTTGACGTCGTGGTTCAGCACTCACACCCCAAGGTACTTGTGTTGCAGCTCTTTGTTTTCCCACAGCGCCTGCGGCGTCCCTTCCCACACGAGCCGCCCCTTCGACATCACGTAGATACGGTCGGCGACAGAGAGGGCCAGCAGCAAGTTCTGCTCGACCAGGAGCATAGATTGGCCGTGCGCTTTCAACTGCGCGATGATCCGGCCGATCTCGCGCACGAGCAGCGGTGCCAGACCTTCGCTGGGCTCATCCATCAGCAGGAGGCGCGGGTTCGTCATCAGCGCCCGGCCGATGGCGAGCATCTGCTGCTCGCCACCGGAGAGTTGGTTCCCACGGTTGAACTGGCGTTCTTTGAGGCGAGGAAACCGCTCGAAAATGCGCTCGAGGGTCCAGCCATTGCCATTCGCTCGTCCGGCCCTCGCCGCCACCGTCAGGTTCTCGACGACCGCCAGGTTGGAAAAGATGCGCCGTCCCTGCGGCACCCACCCGATGCCCAGCCGAGCGATCCGATGGGAGGGCGCGCCCTGAATGGACCTCCCCTCAAAGAGAATCCGGCCCCGGCGAGCGGGAGTTGCGCCCATGATCGAGCGGATCGTGGTCGTCTTCCCGACACCGTTCCGACCCAAGAGCGCGACGACCTCGCCCGGCATGATCTCAAGCGAGACTCCCTGCAGAATGTAACTCTCGCCGTAGTAGGTGTGGACATCGTCCAGGTGGAGGATTGGCTCAGCCATCGCCGACCTCTCCCTCAACCGCGTGGTGCCACTGAACCCCAAACCCGGAGAGGCCGGCCATGACGTTGGCCCCCGCGCCCAGATAGACATCCTGCACGGCCGGGTTCTCCTTGACCTCTGCCGGCGTGCCCTCGGCCAGGATGCTGCCGTAATGCAACACCGTGATGCGGTCGGCCAGCGCGAAGACAACGTCCATATCGTGCTCGATAATCACGATGGTGAGATCGCGCGGCAGGCAGGCGATGAGCTCTACCATCCGGTTGGTCTCGGCCTGGCTCATGCCGGCGCTGGGCTCATCGAGCAGCAACACCGAGGGCTCGCTCGCCAGCGCCACGGCAATCTCGAGCTGGCGCTGCTCCCCATATGAGAGATTTTTCGCCAATACACTGCGCTGCTCCGCCAGGCCGACTCGTTCCAGGACTCCGTCAGTCGCCACGTTGACCGCATCGAACCGGCCGACCGAGCTGAACAGATGGCGCGTGATCTGCATGCGCCGCTGCGTGGCCAGACAGACATTGTCGAAGACGCTCAGGCCCAGGAAGAGGTTGTTACGCTGGAAGGTCCGCGCCAGACCGGCGCTGGCAATGAGGTGCGGGCCGAGGCCGGTGATGTCGCGTCCGTGTAGCAGCACGTGGCCACTGGTCGGCACGATCTCGCCGCCAATACAGTTGAAGAGGGTTGTCTTGCCGGCGCCATTGGGGCCGATCATCGCATGCCGCTCACCGGGGCGGATCCTGAAGCTGACACCGTCAAGCGCGCGCAGGGCCCCAAACTGGCGCACCAGATCCTCAACCTGAAGGGCCGGTGATGGGCTACTCACGGCAGGAACCCCTCCCTCGGCCGCCCCCAACGCAGTTGAGAGCCGGCCAAGGGAGAACCGCTCTCGGCGCCAGGGAAGGGATGGTTTTCGATCCTGATCGTCGCCGGCCGAATCGCCGCGACCGGTAGCCATCGGCTCGCCCAGCCACGGGTTGAGGCACGCCCCGACGAAGCCCGAACCAGAGAGTCTCCCCGCCACCGCAGCGAAGCTGTCTGCCCTTCACGCCAACGACGCCTCCTTCCCTCGGGCAGAAGGGGAGATGGGGAGACCGGTTCACGCTGCGCGCTCACTCCCGCCCCTCCCCGATCCGCGCCGAGGGGTTGTCTTGACTGCGTGACTGCTTGAGCGGAGCACCGATCGCCTCCCACGGTCGCCAACCACCCTCGGATTTGGATCGGAAGAGGCTAATCAGTCCGCCCCGCAACGCCAACACGAAAAAAATGAAGACGGCACCCGCGATTAACTGCCAGCGCTCGGTCGCCGAGCTGACGAGATGCTGGAGGAGTAGGAAGGTCGCCGCCCCAAGCACCGGGCCGCTCAGCGTGCCCGCGCCACCCATGATGACCATGATCAGGACGTTCCCGCTCGTGCCCCAGTAGATATCGCCGGGCGCAGCAATGCCCTGATAGGCCGAGAACAGCGCTCCAGCGTACCCGGCGAAGATACCCGCAATCACGAAGGCCACGAGCTTGAGACGCTGCGTATCGTAGCCGATCGCGCGCATCCGGGCCTCATTCTCGCGGATGCCGATGAGAACACGGCCAAAGGGTGAGTGGACCAGGCGGGTGAGCAAAACGCTCACGATCACAAAGCCAGCCAGGACGTAATAGTAGAAAGGCAGCCCCTGCCAGAGCAAGCCACTGTCGAAGCCGAGCGTCGGGCGGGGGATACCCGCGAGTCCGTCCGATCCGCCCGTGATCGATTCGAGCTTGATAGCCAGAGAATAGATCATCTGCGCAAAGGCGAGCGTAATCATCAAGAAGTAGACACCGCGCGCCCGGATCGAGAGGTAGCCGATCACAAGGGCGCCGAGGCCCGCGGCAACGAGGGCAGCCAGGATCGTCGCCAGTGCGTTGGGGGTCCAGTGAACAGCGACGTAGCCCGCAGCGTACGCTCCAAGGCCAAAGAAGGCTGCGTGACCCAGACTGATCATGCCGGTGTAGCCCACGAGCAGGTCAAGACTCATAGCAAAAACACCAAAGATCAATACCTGGGTCAGAATCGTCAGATTGTAGGTCGAGAGGAAAGGGGGAAGGAGCACACCGGCTGCGAGCAACGCCAGCGGCACCGCGAAGCGCCGCCAGCGGGCCAGCAGCGGTGTGGTTGCCGACGTGCCGGGACTCGTCGAGCGAGCCTCATCGAGCATCGTCACCCCACTTCCTGCCCAAGCAGGCCGCTGGGTCGCACGAGCAGCACCAGCGCCATCAGCCCAAATAGCAGAAAGAGCGCCAGTTGGGGGGCAAAGGCAACCCCAAGCGTCTGGACCTCACCAACCAGAATGCTCCCCCAAAACGCGCCTCGAAAGGTTCCTAATCCACCGACCACCACCACGATCAGCGCGATGATCAAGATATCGAGATCTACCCCCGGAAAAACCCCCAGGATCGGTCCGCCGATGACCCCCCCGAAGCCTGCAAGCAGCGCCCCCAACGCAAAGACCAGCGTGAAGACCAGGGTGACGTTGATGCCCAGACCATTCAGCATCTCGGCGTCCGAGACCCCGGCCCGCACGATAGCACCCAACCGCGTCCGTTCGAGGACAAGCCAGGTCACTAAAGCGAGGATCAGGCCAATCCCGATGACGAAGAGGCGGAAGAGGGGAAAAGCATTGCCCAGGATCGAGATCGAGGCCCGCAGTTGCGGCGGCGCCGGGACCAGAAAAATATCGCCTCCCCAGATCCAACGCGAGATGTCGGCGAACACGTAGGCGAACCCGAGGGTCAGGAGAACCTGGTCGAGGTGGCCTCGATCTGAGATCAGGCGCAGGAAGCCCCCGGCGATCAACAAGCCGATGAGGCCAAGAACCAGCGGCGCAACCAGGAGGGCCAGCCAGTAGCCACCCGCACGGGCGGCAATTGAGAGCGCGATATAGGCGCCGAGCATATAAAACGAGCCGTGGGCCAGGTTCATCACATCCATCAGCCCAAAGATTAACGAGAGCCCGACGCTGAGGCTGAAGAGCAACATCCCGTAAGCCAGGCCATTGAGGACGTACACGACGTAGGGTGCCAGGGCATCGGCCATCGAACTGTGATTCTCCGCAGAGGCACGGGCAGGGGGTCGGGAGAATCCTCCCGACCCTCGGCCCCTGCCCCCGACCGCTTAACTGGGGCCTTTGGCCTCACCCAGATCGGCGATGACCACATTTCCCATGTCATCCCCGACCTTTTGCACCTCGCGCATGTAGATGTGCATGATCGGATTGTGAGTATCCGGATCAATCTTGAACGGCCCACGCGGGCTGGTGATCGAGGCATTGACCAATGCCTCAACCAGTTTGTCCTTATCGCTCGTGTTGCCCTGGGTGGTCTTGATCGCGGCGTTGATCAACTGGGCAGCATCATAGGCCTGCAGGGCGAAGACCGAGGGAAGCTCGTTGAACTTAGCCTGGTAGGCCTCGACGAACTTCTTGTTCTCGGGTGTGTCCAGCAGGTAGGTGTAATGCAGACTGGTGCGAATACCCTCGGCCGCAGCCCCCTGCTGGGGCAGCACGTCGCTCTCAGTCATGAAGCCGGCACCTGCCAACGGAATCTTGCCCTTGAGCCCGAACTGCTCGTACTGCTGGACGAACCGCACCGCGTCCGACCCACTGTAGAAGCTGAAGATCACCTCGGGATTGGCCTGTTGCAGCTGGGTCAAGAAAGGTTGATAGTCATTGTTCCCCAGAGGTGGGTAGACCTCGAAAACGACCTCGCCACCTGCCTCGGTGAAGGTCCGTTTGAAGCCGTTCATCATCTCCTTGCCAGCGGCGTAATCGGGCGCCGACAGCGCCGCTTTCTTGCCAATGTTGTTGAAAACCCAAGGACCGGCGGGGTACGTCGTCTGAGAGTTCGAGAAGGAGGTGCGGAAGATGTACTTGCTCTTCTTCGCACCGGTAACATCGTCGGCGCCCGCGTTCGAAATGATCAGGATGTTCTTGGTCGAGTCGAAAAGATCGCGCAGGGCGAGGGCGACGCCACTGTGCACGATCCCGGTCACCAGATCAACCTTATCCTGATCGAGAAGCTTGCGCGCTTTGGTCGGGGCCACATCAGTCTTGGCCTCGCTGTCCTCCTGGATGATCTGAACCTTGCGGCCCGCAATCTCATTGTTGATCGAGTCGAGGTAAAGCTGCATCCCCTGGACCATATCCTGCCCCAGGCCCGAGTAGACGCCCGACAGCGGCACGAGAACGCCGAGCTTGAGCGGCCCGGAACTTGCCTGCGGTCCGGCCGCGGGGCCACAGGCCTGCAGCAGTGGTCCGGCCGCCAGCGCCCCGGCGGCCATCGCCGTGCCTTTCAGCAGGCTCCGG
>DOUV01000331.1 GCA_003520455.1 Chloroflexota bacterium
CACGTCCTCGCCGACGCGCACCGCCACGGTCACGTCCTCGCCGACGCGCACCCCTCGGATGAGGGCCGGGATGACCTACCTCCCGATGGTTCAAAAGGCCGTTTCCTTCTGCCTCTCGCGCGAGCAGGAGCCCAACGACACGCTCAGCCAGGCGAGCAGTCTTCCGCCATTGTGCCAGGATCGTCTGGTCGCCGGCCGGTTGCCGGCCGGCGATGGCGACGATTACTATTTGATGCTACTCTCAGAAAGTGCCACTTTGGTTGTCGATCTCACCGATATTCCCAGGGAAGTGGACGACGATTTGTTCGTGTATGACGGGCGTGGGCAGCGACTGGGGGGATCCAATAATGCCGGTCAAGCCTCAGAGCACATTGAACTCTTCCTCCAACCTGGAAGGTATTTCCTGCGAGTGCATGCCTACAGCGGGCGGAGTGACCAGGAGTACCACCTGCGTTGGCACGTGCGATAATTGGGCGAGGCGTCTCGAGTTGCAGGTAGGTAACGGGGAATAACAGCCCCGACTCCCGGCCCCTCTGTCGGCAGCGGACCACAGCCAACAATTGGTTGGAGAATTAGAGGACGTACCACAAGGAGACCCGATGAAACCACAGCGCAGAATCGGTCGACGAAGCGTACTGATGGGCGTGAGTTTGTGTCTGGCGTGGGCTATTCTCGCGTGGAGCGGCATTTTCGAGGCGGGGTGGGTCTCAGGTGAGGCGGGTGGGGCAGCGGCCGAGATAATGGTGTGGCCGACCATGCCCTACGAGCCTGAGAGGGCGGTGAGTGGGTCTTGGAGGCGGCCGGCCGCCCGCAGTGGCGCGAGTATCCCCAGTGGGACGGTAGACCTGGTGCTCGACCCAACAACCCTCTCGGTGCAACGAAACCAGGTTTTCCATGTCGTGATCGTGGCGAGAGCTGGCTCGACTGAGGTGGATGGCGCCCAGACCTATCTCAATTTCGATCCCACGAGGTTCCAGGTTGTCGATTCGGGGGGGACGCCGGTAACGTCGATTGAGAACGGTGACTTCCCGACGCCGGTTCAGAACCAGGTGGATAATGCCCAAGGCAAGATTGACTACGCGGCGGTGACCCTGAGTGACGCCCTGACCGGCAATATTCTTGTGGCGAGCTTCTATCTCAAGGTCAAAAGTGATGCGGCGGGCGGGCTCAGCCCGGTGACCTTCAACCGCAGCGGGGTACGGGAGAGCCAGGTAACCGGTGGTGGTGGTTCGGTTTTGAACGCTCTGATTGATGGGCAGTACACCATCACGGGAGCCGCAACGGCAACACCCTCGACCACGCCGACGCCCACAGCCACGCCGACGAGAACACCGACTGCCACCGCCACGCCCACGGCGAACCCGCCGTCGTCCGTCTACCTCCCGCTGCTCCAAAAGCCATGAGGGGCGATCCAAAACGCGGCCACCCCGCGGGGCAAGCAGCAACCAGCGCCTGGAAGTGGGCGCGCTTGAAGGGGAAGGCTGCGCCGGATCGACGCCGGGCGACAGGCCTGGCATGATGGATGCTACCTCCAGGCGCACGGCGGCTGTCACCGGGGCGTGGAGGGCGGCTGTGTTTCCTTGCCGGGCGAAACGATTTGGTGAACCGCTTGATCGAGGGTATATCTACTGTGCTGTGTGCGAGTGCGCTCGCTTGTTGCCGGGCTGTGATGGAGATTAGCCTTTTCATTGGGGATCACTGGCCGCGAGCCGAAACCGGCTGAAGCGGGCTCGCAACGCTGATATCTGGGCGCGAACACCAGCAAGCCAGGAGAGGCGCCTTGGCCGGGGCGTCTCTCGTTCAGCCAACTTTGGCGCTCAGCCTGGAATTGATTCCGCGCGCCGCGTGCCACCACGACCCGATGATTTTGTGAATCTGCATTACCGCCCTCACCCTTCGTGAGATGCTCAACCGAGGGAGTAACTATGCCTGACGCTTCTGCTCTGGCGATTGATGCCAGGCGTCTGAGCCGCCGCTACACCCTGCGGGATGGCGAGATCGCCGCTGTGACGGACCTCGATCTCAAAGTCCCGGCGGGAACAATCTATGCCCTTCTGGGGCCGAATGGTGCGGGAAAAACAACCACAATTTCGATGCTGACGACGGTGGTGGCACCGAGCAGTGGAACGGCCCTGGTGGCCGGTTACGACATCGAAGATGAGCCGGACATGGTCCGGGCCAACATCGGCGTGACGTTCCAGGACATCGTGTTGGACGAGGACTTGACCGGCCGCGAGGTGCTCGAGATTCACGCTCGCCTGTACCGCATGCCCACTGATCTGCGCCATCAGCGGATTGAGAGGCTGGTGGAACTGGCGGAACTGGGCGGGGCGATTGACCGTTGGGTGAAGACCTACAGCGGCGGAATGAAGCGTCGCCTGGAGCTGATTCGGGGCTTGTTGACCGGGCCGCGCGTGCTCTTTCTGGACGAGCCCACCCAAGGGCTCGACCCACAAAACCGCGTGCGCATCTGGGAGTACTTGCAAACCCTGATGCGGAGTGGTGTCCTGACCGTTCTGCTGACCACCCACTCCATGGAAGAGGCTGAGGCACTGGCCGATCGCGTCGGCATCATCGATCACGGCCGGCTCGTGGTGGAGGGAGCGCCTGCGGAGCTGGTTACCGGAATGGGCGCCGACGTGATCACCATCCGCGGACACGGCAGGGCGGATGACCTGGTCGCTGCCCTCCGGCGGCGGCCCTATGTGCAGTCACTCCTCGTGGGCCGGCCCAACGGCAGCACCGATATTCAGATCGGCGTTGACCAGGGGAACCGCCGCTTGGCCGAGATTGTGACGATTGCGAGCCAGGACGGCTTCGCGATCGAGGATCTCTCAATTGCTCGGCCGAGCCTGGGCGATGTCTTCCTCAAGTACACAGGCCGTGCGCTGCGGGACGAATAAGCGGCCACGAGGCCGATTGGCAGGTTCGAGCGACGAAGGATCGCTCGTTGGACCGGAAACGTTCGGTGGAAGGGTGTAGACTGATGATTCGCGAACAACACCATGAGTTGGTCCTGTCGCCGCTCCCGGTACCATCCGGCCCAGGCGCTCTCTTCGCCGCGACCGGGACGCTATGGCGCAAGCATATGGCCAAGTTCTTGCGGAACCGGGAAGAGTTGGGCGGAACGGTTCTGCAACCGATCCTCTGGGTCTTGCTCTTTGGAATTGGAATGGGCCATTTGCTCCGCAGCGGCACGGTTCCCCTCGCCGAGATCGGCACGAACTACATGGCCTTCATCTTGCCCGGCATCGTGGCCCTCAGCGCGCTTGGGGGGGCCGTGGGCGGCGGGATGACGCTGCTGGAAGAGCGGTTGAAGGGTACAATGAAGGAGTACCTGGTCGCGCCGATTCCGCGCCTGAGCATACTCTTGGGTAACGAGCTCAGCACGACGACCAAGGCCCTGTTCCAGGCACTGGTCATCGTCGTGCTCGGAACGCTGGCGGGGGCGCGCCCCACCGGGCAGCCCCTGGCCTGGCTCGGCGCGGCACTACTGGTCGCTGCCTTCGCCTTCGGGTTCTCGAGCCTGGCGGTGGCTTTCGGCGCGCGCTCGAAGAGTATCATGGGGTATCACGGCCTCATCGCACTCTTCAACCTCCCGTTGCTCTTCGCCAGCAACGCGCTTTATCCCCTGGGCGTTCTGCCCGGCTGGCTGCGGGTGGTGGTTCTGCTCAATCCAACGACCTACGCAGTGGACGGGCTGCGCCGCCTGCTCTACCGGGCCCCGGCGGTGCTGCCGCTCGGGTTGGTCTTTGCTGTCACCGGCGGCTTCGCGCTGCTGTGTGTCTGGCTCGCCCTGGCTTCGTTCCAGGGCAGTCTCAAACAGGTCTGAATGTTCGACCGGGTTCGAACGCCGCTCTTCGAGGCGGCGTTTTTGTTTGACTCGTGGCCGGTAGTCGTGGGCCTGATCTACTACGGGAGCCGTGACTGTGCGACTGCCCGAGCAGGCCGGTGATTGTGCTCCCCGCGCGGGAGCACGATCACTGTTCCATTCGACTGGTTGTCGCACGAGTAGAATGCTGATCGCGCAGATACCTGCGGACAAAAAGCCTCAAGATCAGCGTCAATCAGCGGCATCAGCTTGCCGGCCTGGGAGTTTTCTCTTGCGCTCACATTGGAGTCGCGTAGGCGGATCAGGTGCGACGCACATTTCGAAGCGCGGCGCACCTCCCCCCCGGCCCCAGCGCCGGGTATTCCAATAAGAGCGTTCTCTTTCACCTTGCGAACGGCAGGGACCTGGAGAGATGCGGGATGGGCTGGTTGGACCTGCTGAAGGAAGCCTGGCGCGAGTACAACGAGGATAAAGCGCAACGGCTGGGGGCGGCGCTGGCCTACTATGCCTTTTTCTCGCTGTTTCCGCTCATCTTGTTGCTGATTGCCCTGGTCGGCTATGCACTTGCCCTAGGCTGGCCCGCGGCGCGTGATGCGCAAACCTACGTCCTGAATACTGTGGAGCGCACGATTCCGGCGATTGGCGGCACGCTCCGTGATCGTATTCAGGCCGTGGTGGCGGCGCGCGGCGCTTTGACCACCGTGGGTATTGTGACGTTGCTCTGGTCGGCCTCGAATATCTTCGCCCAGTTGAACGAAGCCTTTGATATTATCTTCGATGTCGAGCCGCAGAACCACGGTTTTTTTGCCGGCCTGAAGAGCAGGCTCCTTGACCGGGCGCTCTCGGTCGCGATGGTGCTGGGGGTTGTTCTCTTATTGCTCGCCGCGTTAGTGCTCACGGCAGTGCTCAACGCGCTGGCAACCTACACTGAGGCCCTGCCGGGGAGTGAGTTGTTCTGGACGCTCGTCAACTTTGGGGTCTCCTTTGCGTTGACCGCCGGTATCTTCGCGGTCCTCTTCAAAGTGCTCCCGGCGCGATACGTCAGATGGCGCGCCGCCCTGGCGGGTGGTGTGGTGACGGCGCTGGGCTGGGAAATCGGCGAGCAGGTGCTGGCTTTGTACCTGGCCCGCAGCAACTGGACCGAAGCGTATGGGATCGTCGGGAGCGTGATGGCGCTCTTGATCTGGATCTACTACACCAGCCAGATCCTCTTCCTGAGCGGCGAGTTGACCTCGGCCTACAACCGGCGGTTGATCCGGGCGGCCGCCGCTACTCCAGCCGCGCCGGCGGGGCCTCCGGCGACGCCGGAAACGCTGCCGTCACCGCCCTCCTTCTTCTTCGGCCTGCTGACGGGTGTGGTTCTGACCGTTAGTGGGATCGTGGCGGGAATCCGCCGCCTGATCCGGCGCCTCGGGCGGTAACAGTGCGCGCGTAGTAGTGGTGGGGGCTGAATGAAAACAGCCCAGTGGCACACAAACAGCTTCCCTGGGCTGTCTTCGTTCGGACTCGATCGGAGTCAGTCTACCAGCATAGCCAGGCGCTCTTCGAGCTTGGTGAGCCGCTGTTGGGCGGCGGCCACCTGATCCCGGGCGCCCTGGACGATCTGGGCCGGGGCTTTGTTGACGAAGCCCGGATTGCTCAGCCGGGCCTCCACCCGGGCGATCTCATCCCGGGTCTCGGCGACCTGCCCGGCCAGGCGCTCGCGCTCTTTCTCCAGATCCACCAATCCGGCCAGCGGGAGGTAGGCCTCCAGGCCGTCGCCCACTACCAGG
>DOUV01000913.1:0-1900 GCA_003520455.1 Chloroflexota bacterium
AGTCGCCCGGCTCTCGGCCGACACACGGACGCCTTGATCGATGCTCTAGTCGCAAGCCCCGAAGTATGCTATACTCCTGCCAGGCTTGATCGAGGTCCGCTACAATAGCGGGGACGGCCGACAGCCATGCGATACCACAAGCTTTTGACCCTCCTTCGGTACATTCTTAAAACCACAGACTGGCCATTCCTCCTCCGTGTCGGATGGGCGTAGCGCCGCGCTGCGCCTGCCGCAGGCTTTTACTTCCTTTCGTTCGATAATCTAACGCCTTTTCGGACTATCGGTTGGAGACGCCGCCGTCAAGCGCTCATACTGAAGATCCGAGTGTCGGGCGCAGCGCACTTGTACATGGTGCCGGCGGAGAAGCCAGCACTTCTCGTGCTTCGTGCCGGTAGGCTCTCAACTCTCATCTTCCTGTCGAGCAATCAGGCGCCTTCCTCCACTTCCGATTCTTGCGACATATTTTCAGGAGCTCTGTATGAAGGTTCAAACTGGGGCCAGCCAACCTGGCACGGCGAGTAGCAATCGTACGAATCAGGCACTCATGCGCCGCGCCATGCGGGTGATGCCGGATGGCGTATCGTCCAATTTCCGTTACTGGGGACTCAACGATGCCATTGTGGTGACGGGCGCGAAGGGAAGCCATTTCTGGGATGCCGATGGCAATGAATATATTGACTATCGTCTCGGCTTTGGTCCGGTCATCCTGGGCCATGGCTACGAACCGGTCGTCGAGCGAGTTTGCGAGGTGATCCGCCGCGGGGTCACGTTTGCCTTTACCACTGAGCTGGAGATCAAGGTGGCCGAGCGCATGACGCGGATGTGTCCCGGGCTGGAGATGGTCCGTTTCTGCAACTCGGGATCGGAGGCCACCCAGAACGCGCTGCGGGTCGCTCGGGGGTACACCGGTCGCGAAAAGATCATCAAGTTCGAGGGGCACTACCACGGCATGTACGATTACATGCTCTTCTCGACGGCCGGCGCCAACCCCGTCGGCCTGGGCTTTCGCTACGATCCGATTCCCTACCAGGAGTCGAGTGGCATTCCCCGCGCCATGCGTGACCTGATTATCACGCTGCCTTTCAACGACTTTGATGAGTTGGAGGACGCCTGCTATCGCCAGGGCCACGAAGTGGCTGCGGTCATCGTCGAGCCGGTGATGGGAAACGTCGCCGGCATCTTGCCCAAGCCAGGCTTTCTCGAGCGCATCCGCGAGCTTTGTGACGAGTACGGTATCATCATGATCATGGATGAAGTCAAGACCGGCTTCCGCATCGCGCCGGGCGGCGCGCAGGCGGTCTACGGCGTGCTTCCCGACCTGGCGACCTATGCCAAGGCACTCGGCAACGGCTTCCCGGTGGCGGCCTTCGGCGGCAAACGTGAGGTGATGGAGGCCGTTGGCCATCACAAGATCGCGCATAGCGGCACGTACAACGGCAACAGCGTGGCGATGGCGGCAGCCGATGCGACCCTCGAGGCCCTCGAGGATGGGTCGGTCCTCGAGACGATCGGACGGCGCGGAAAGCGATTGATGGAGGGCATCCACGCAGTTTTGGATGCAGAAGGCATCCCGAACCAGCTCATCGGCTGGCCGCAGATGTTCGGCCTGCTGTTGACGGATCGAGAGGAAGAGGTTCGCGAGTACCGGCAGTATGCTCGAACCGAGCGTGAGTTCTACGAGGCGCTGATGATGGCGCTGGTCCGACGCGGCATCGTGCCTGATTCCGATGCGCGCGAGCCCTGGTTCCTCTGCTACCAACATGAGGAGGAAGATATTGATCTGACGCTCGAGATTCTTCGTGAGGTCGCGCGTGAGGTGAAGGAAAACTGGTAGGCTAACCCTTGCGATCAGCTGATCCCCAACGAAGAGGATGGCCTATCTCACTTTCTGTAAAAGTGG
>DOUV01000913.1:1951-2940 GCA_003520455.1 Chloroflexota bacterium
GTGCGCGCCACTTTTACAGAAAGCTGAACACATCATCACGAAGAGAAGGGTGGAGGCCCCTTCGGCGACGAGCACCGTCTCGTGCCGAAGGGGCCTCCGTCTTTTGGTTCACAGCCTGGGCTGCGAGCGCAGACCCCCGCGAGAAGCCCGCGCTCTGGGGCGCGGCCGGCCAACGAACGGTCAGTGGGCGAGGTACTCGGCCAACAGCCCGTAATGGTCGCTGCCGGTGTCGTCGGGGAGCACCCGGATGAAGAGTGGCCGGAGGGTCGCACTGTGCCAGAGGTAATCGATTCGAATGAGAGGAGGCGGCGCGCGGGCAGCTTTGATACTGCTGCGCGCTTGTCCATCCGCTGCCCCGGACTGATTCGGCCACGTAAAGCCGAAGCCCCAACCCGCCTCGACCCATGTATCGCGGGCCACGTGGGCCAGGAACCGGTAGCCGCGGTGCAGTGGCACCAGGTTGAGGTCGGCGGCCACCACAAAGGGCTCGACCGGAGGAATGCGTGCCAGAGTCGTCGCGAGTTGCCTGGTCTGCTCCTGGCGCAGGGCGCTACTGCTCATAATCTGAGAGGGGTCGATCAGTGCCATCGGCCAGGCGTGGGCGTTGAAGAGATGGATGCGCTTGCCGAAGGCCTCGACAACAACGTGCTGGGCCCAGTTCGTCCAGAGACCCTCATCGTAGGTCTCGATCTCGGTCAGTGGATAGCGGCTCCAGAGGCCGATCCCGCGTGGGTCGACCCCTGGGTGGAGGGCCTGGTAGGGATAGCGCTCGCCCAGGCGCGCCGAGATCGCTGCGGCCTGCCCCGTCGAGAGTTCCTGCACCGCGACGATGTCGGGGTCGGCCGTGAGGATGGCGGCAACGATCGCGTCGTAGTTCTGGTTCGTAATCAGGCTGTTGAGACTCATCACCCGCAGGCGGGCGGTGGAATCGGCGGCGGCGGCGGGGGGGACCGGCGAGCGGGGCAGGAACAGGCCCCCCCAGAGCCAGA
>DOUV01000246.1:0-1590 GCA_003520455.1 Chloroflexota bacterium
GGGAGCGACTCGATCAGGTCGCGTTGGGGCGTGAAGACGATAATAGTTCCGAGGTCAGGCGCATGGCGGCGCAGCGAGGCCACGAAGTAGCGCAGCACCTCGCGCTCGCGCGGCTCCCAGTCCGGCGCCGCTGCCTCAAGCGGACCGCCGCACCAGTGCGCGAAGGCCTCGGGTGTGATGATCCCGCGCTCGCCGAGGTCTTTCAGATGATGCGTGCGGATCATCACACGCGCCGGCTCGCTTCCCTCCGCGTGCCGGATGATCGTCGTGTGGAGCGCCGCATAGCCGTTGGCTTTTGGCTGGGCGAGGTAATCACGGAAATCGACGGTACTCGGCGTGCCCGCGCGATGGACAGCGGCTAACGCGGTGTAGGCGTCGGCCAGGGAATCGACGGTGACAAACACAGTATAGAGGAAGCGAAGGTCGAGGCTATCGAGACGGTCAGCGGCTCGGGGTGAGCCGATGACCTGGCGGCGGTGGATGGCGCCCACCGGGCGGAAGACCGTCTCGACCGTTCCCGCGATGCCCAGGCCCGCCAATTCCGTCCGGATCTCCCGCTCCAGGTGTCCCAGCGAGCCCCGGCGATGGCGCGCCTGCCGGTTACGCCAGGCCTCAATGGCCGCGAAGCGCTCGGGGTCGCGGAGACGCAAGCAGTCATCCTCCACCTCAGACCGGACCTGCCACATCCCCAGCCGCTCGAGCAGCGGGAGGTAGACCTCCTGGCTGGTGAGAATCATCAGGCGCTGGCGCTCCTGGCTAAAGCGCGCCCCATCGCGTAAGTTGGCGAGTCGGTTGGCGATTTGAATCAGAACCGCGCGAACATCTTCCAGCATGAACTCGAAGATCCGCTGGAGGCTGCTATTGTCGCGGGCCTGGTGGACGAGCGGAAGGGTATCAGCCAACCGCGTGGTCGCCGCGACGAGGTCGGTGAGCGGCTGATGGCGAAGCAGGGCGCCCAACGCCTTGGGCGATTTGATTTGCCCATGGCGGATGACATCGTGGAGCAAACCACCGGCGACGATCAGGGGCTCGAGGTGCCACTCGAAACAGAGGATTTCGGCGACCGCCAGGATGTGATCGCTATAGGAGCGCGCATCCTCACGCAGTTGACCGGCGTGGGCCGCCTCCGCTACCTCCCAGGCGCGGGTCCACAGGCCGGCGGCCTCAGCCCCCGCCTGCCCGACGAACGCGCTGCCTAAGCGCTCGACTCGTGACCCGGTCTCGTCGGCCATACGACTGCCCCCAAGAGATCAACACCTCAGCAACAAGTATAAAACAACCGGGGAACAAAAGCAATCAGCAAAGGCAAGAACCACCCGGCACTGATCGCCAGGGAGCACCCCCCTGGCCCACTGCCAGCCGCCAGGGGCGCAGGCTCGCTGCGACGACACATGGCGCCGGTCTCCCTCTTGTTCGGAGCCCCCTCGATCCGTGCGGAGCACCCTTCTCTGACAGCCCGGCTCCATCGATGGCGTATCTCACTTTCTGTGAAAGTGGCGCGTGCGCGCCACTTTTACAGAAATATGAAGATCCTGGTGGCGAATTGGTACAAGTCGCCGGCGCTGGTTTGTAGTGCGCGCTTCAGCGCGC
>DOUV01000246.1:1655-3260 GCA_003520455.1 Chloroflexota bacterium
GAGGCGACTTCGCCAACAGGATCATATGAACACATCATCGGCTCCATCTGGGGGCGGGTCACGACGGAGATCGATCCCGGCCGCGAGCACTGACAGTTTTTGGAACCGGCGGTGAACCGGGCACGATTTCTCCCCCAATCAGGGGAGGAAATCTCCCCGGCGAGGGGATTGTGCCAGGCGGCGGCAGCCTTTACAATTGCAGGCACATCCGCTCAACACGTACGAACAACTGAATCGGTCTCCCGCCTCCAACGAAGTGGGCTCGTCGTGAAGCGCAAACTCGAGCGTGAGCCTTCCTTCCCCCAGTCGAGATCTACCAGGCGCTCTCAGGCCCCATCCCACTGCACGTTTTCCACCTTGCCAGCGGCCGAGCGAGCGAGTGAGTTTACAGTCGCCCCAGGAAACTGACACGCCAGCCGCATCACGTGAACATCCAATGGAAGTGATCCATGATTGCTGCTGAGTTCGAAATCCGGCCGTCTCTTTGCTTCCTCACACGCCGATCACTGATGCCTGATTGAGATATCGTTCGGACCGTCGCGGTGCGCGGCCCGGCCGACGATCCGGTTGGGGCCGGCGCATGAGGTGTCTGAGACGGTCAGCTGCGCGCCACTCCCGCTACAGCATCTTTCCTCTTTCGAAAGGAACGCATATGGCAACCGATCTGAAGGCCGACCAAACGCTGGATTTCCGGGGCCTGCTCTGCCCGGTCCCCATCATGAAGATCGCCAAGGCCATCAAGACCGTCCAGGTCGGCCAGGTGGTCGAGATGCTGGCAGATGACCCCGGCGCCCCGGCCGACATGCAAGCCTGGACCAGGCAGACAGGTCATGAGTTGCTCGACAGCCAGGCGGAAGGTGGCGTGTTCCGGTTCTTGATCCGGCGAAGGAAGTAGACCGCGCAGCACTGCACAGACCGCGAGGAGGTCTTCCATGGCCGACGAATCGATGCAGGGCCACAACGGCACATCTCTCTCGCCCGAACTCCTCGCCCAGATCCGCGAGGAAATCCGGCAGCAAGTTCGCGCAGAGCGGGAGCGGGCCGAGCGACCGCGGCGCCTGGCGATGGTTGCCTCGAAGGGCTCGCTCGATATGGCCTACCCGCCGCTCATCCTCGCCTCGGCCGCGGTGAGTCTGGGGTGGGAAGTCGCCGTCTTTTGCACGTTCTACGGGCTCGACATCGTCAATAAGCACAAGTTGCCGCATCTCAAGGTCGCACCGGTGGGCAACCCGGCGATGCCTGCGCCACTCTCCCAAATTCCGATGCAGGTGCCAAACATCGTCGGTATGTTGCCTGGCATGACCGGGCTGGCCACCAAATTCATGCAGAGCTGGATGGACCGTGCCCATCTGCCCGCTTTACAGGAGATGATCGACATCACCATGGAGATGGACGGGCATTTCTACGCCTGCTCCACCACGATGGGTGTCATGGGCGTATCCCAGGACGATCTCATCGAGGGCGTGGAGGTGCTCGGTGCGGCGGCATTCCTCGACTATGCCGCGGATGCCGACGTGGTGCTGTTTATCTAGCTGCAAGGAGCAAGGAGCAGGTACCCCGTCCGGGTCGCACTGCTAGAGCATCGGTCAAGTCCTCAGACTTCCG
>DOUV01000246.1:3383-11656 GCA_003520455.1 Chloroflexota bacterium
CCGGGATTTCTTGACCGGCTCTCCAGGCGCTCCCTGCTATCGGCTTCGCCGAGTACCGACCTTCATGCCACTGCACTGAATAGAAATGACCGCTCGGAGGATGGAAGGATGGACGACGAAGAGACCAAAAAGATTATCTACGTACAGACGCACGGTCTCGATACTCCAGAGCGCAGCGCGACCCCCTTTTACCTGGCGGCCGCCGGCGCGGCGATGGATATTGAGGTCGGAATCTATTTCACGATGAACGGGGCAACGCTGCTGCGCCGGGGCGTACCGGAGCAACTGATCGTGCCCAAAGCCGGCGGCGGCGGCGCTCCCCTCCGCCATTTCATCGACCAGGCCTTAAGCGTCGGCGTCAGGCTCTTCGTGTGCCAACCGTCACTCGATCTCCACGATCTGAAGATGACCGACCTCATCGACGGTGTCGAGATGATCGGGGGCGCCGCGTTCAACCTGATGGCTCTGGAGGCCGATGCCGTCGTCGCGTTCTAGTCATGTCCGAGGTGACGATCCTCCGCAACTGCGTCCTGCCCCGGAACCTGTACTACAACGTCGAGGAGCATATCTGGGCCCGGGTGGAGCCTGACGGCACAGTCACGCTGGGCTTCACCGACGTGGCTCAGACCACGGCCGGGGGGATGCTCCATGTGACTTTCCGCCCGATGGGCAAGTTTTACCCCAAGGGCAAGGTCGTGGCGCTGGTTGAAAGCGCCAAGTGGCTGGGCGCGCTCCGCACCCCGATTGCGGGAACGCTGGTTGCCGCCAACGACGCCCTGCCTCATGATGCCGCCCTGGTCAACCGCAGCCCGTATGGGAGGGGGTGGCTGGTCCGCATAGCTCCCGCGAATCTGGCTGTAGACCTGGCGCACCTTGTGAGCGGGGACGCTGCCGTCGAGGCGTATGAGGCTTTCATGGTGCGCCGGAATCTGGACGATTGCGTCCATTGCGAGGGGTTTGAGATGCCATGATCCCGGTACGGGTTTTCACGCATCCGGTCTGTGCAACCTGCCCGATGGCCATTCGAATCACCCGGCGTCTCGCCGACGAAAATCCCGATGTTGACCTGCGCATCGTCAGCCTGGGGAGCGCGCGCGGGCGGGAAGAGGCGAAAGCCCGAGAGGTTCTTTCCGTCCCCACCGTCTTCGTCGGTCCGGCACGCTTCACCGGCGTCCCCGATTGGGATGAGTTGCTGGCAGCCCTTGAGAGCCAACGAACGTGATGCGTGATACCTGATGCGTGATGGAATCATTCACGCACCGCCTTTGACCTGGAGAGGAGATGAATGTTGACGACCTGGGAGCCTGGCAAGGGAGTGGACAAATACCCTCACGTGCCCCACGCGGAGAAGGAGCGCCTCTTTCTCGAGGTCAAGAGCGACGCGCGCTACGAGGACTATCTCTACGGCTGCTACGAGTGCGGTATCTGCGTCTCGGCCTGCCCGTCGGCCCGCTTCTACGACTACAGCCCGCGCGTGATCGCCCAAACCATGGCCCGCGAGGACGTGGACCGCTTCTACGAGATCCTGGCGGAGGATATCTGGAACTGCGCGCAGTGCTTCTCCTGCGTCCGGTGCCCACGCCAGAACAACCCCGGGGGACTGGTCACCGTCATTCGTGAGGTGGCGGTTCGCAACGGGATCCGGGAGACTCGCGACGTGCTCCAGGGCTACACCCGCGTCATCTACAAGGTCATGCTCAAGGGCAACCAGGTCTCGCCTGATATGCTCCAGCCCGACTTCTTCCCCGACTGGGGACCATGGGTGCGCGAGTTCAGCCAGAACATGCGTCTCTGGAGGAAGGCAATCCCCGCGGACAGCCTGCGGGGCGTCACCGACGCGGCCTGGCGCACCGACCAGAAAACGCTGCGCGAACTGTACACGATCTGGTTCGAAACGGGCAACGTCGAGATTATCAAGGAAATCGACGAGGGATTGTACGATCTCCTGGTTGACGTGATGGAAGAGGCTCTGGAGGAGGCCGAGTGATGGCAGCAGGGAACATGACGGTCAACAAGATTCTGGCGAAGAAGTCCCGGCCGATGGTCCGCGACCCTGGCGCAGCCCCAACCCACGACCTGCGCGAGGAACTGTTCGAGTTGGAGGCCAGGGGTGAACTGATCGTCCATCGAGTGCCCGAGCCCTATTTCGAGGTCACGACCAGGTTTGGCCGCACCAAGAAGATCGCCCTCGAACATACCTGGCATCACAAATCCTGCGGACAGTGCGGCCACATCCCGGGCTACTCGTCCTCCATCTTCTGGCTACACCGCCAGTTTGGATTGGATTTCGTCGATCCGACCGATCAGACCTCGTGCACGGGCTGGAACTACTACGCGTCGGGCGCCTCGAATGCGGCGGCCCAACTGGCGGTCATGTGCCGGAACTTCGCGGCCGCGTACGAGGTGGGGTACTACCCCCTCATCCACTGCGGCACCAGCTACGGGCACTATAAGGAAGCGCGGGAGGAATTGGTCCATCACGCCGACCTGCGGGCCGAGGTGCGGCGGGTTCTCGAGAAGCTGGGCAAGCCTTTGGTCGTGCCCGAGGAGATCGTCCACTACAGCGAATGGGTTCACGCGATGCGGTGGCGCATCGCGGAGCGCCAGGTGGTGGACCTGAGCGACCTGACGGTCTGCGTCCATCCCGCCTGCCACTACTACAAGATTGTCGCCGAGGACGCGATCTATGACCCCGACATCTACGGCGGCCAGCGTACGGCCACCGTCACCGGCGTTCTGCAGGCCCTGGGCATCAACGTGGCCGACTACTCGACCTGGTTCGATTGCTGCGGCTTCGGCTTCCGCCACGTGCTGGTGCAGCGCGACTTCACGCGCTCCTTCGCCGTCCTTCGCAAGATCGAGGTGATGAAGAACGAAGCGGACCCCGACCTGGTGGTGACCCACGACACCGGCTGCGTTACCACCCTGGACAAGAGCCAGTTTGCCGCGAAGGCTCACGAGCGCAAGGTCGGTGTGCCGGTGCTCTCGGACGCCCAGGTAGCGGCCATGTCCATGGGCGCCCACCCCTTCCGCGTGCTCCAGTTGCACTGGCACTCGTCGGACTGGCGCCCACTGATGGAAAAACTGGGCATCGACTGGCGGCAGCATTGGCACGAGTTCGAGGCTGACCTGGAAGCCATCCGGCGGGGCGAAAAACCGGGCCTCACCTGGGCCGACGCGGACACCCCCATTGGCGAGAGAATGGGGATTCGAGACGAGAACACCGGTCAAGGAGTCGCCGGAGGCGCGTGATGGGAAACGGCCGAAGTCCCGGAAGAGTTCGGCCGTCTGACGGTTTGAGAAGGAGGATGCGATGTCCCAGAGCAGAGTGCTAATCATCGGCGGCGGGCCGGCCGGTCTGGAAGCGGCGCGCTCCGTGGCCGAGTTAGGCTACTCGGCCGTGCTGGTGGAACAGCGCGATCGTCTCGGCGGCACGCCCGATGCCGAAAACTATGCCAAACTGACCCACCACTTCCGGGACGCGGAGGAGGTAATCGGCGAGATCGTCGCTGCAGCGACCACGAACCCCGATGTCGAGATCCTCAGCGGTAGCGAAGTCACTGCCTGCGAGGGCCAGGTAGGCAACTTCCAGGTGACGGTCCAGAACGGGAGCGGTGCCCGGCGGCTCGCCGCCGGCGCCATCATCGTCGCGACTGGATTCCAACACTTCGATCCGGGCCGTGAGACCCAGTACTACAACTACTACTCCTTTCCCGACGTCATCACCATCTCCGACCTGGAAGGTATGCTCAAAGCCCATCAGGTGGTCCGCCCCTCCAACGGCGAGCCGCCCCAGCGGGTCGCCTTTATCCAGTGTGTCGGCTCACGCGACCGCCAGATTGGCAACGAGTACTGCTCCAAGGTCTGCTGCGGTATCGCCAGCAAGCAGGCGATCGAGATCAGACAGCAACTGCCCACCAGCCGGGTCTACATCTTCTACATCGACATGCGCATGTATGGCTATTGGGAGCCGGAACTCTATTGGCCGGCCCAAGAGAAGTACAAGGTTACGTACGTCAAGGGCCTGGTGAGCGAGGTCCTGCCCAAGGGCGACCGGCTGCTTATCCGAGGCGAGGACACGACGATGAGCCGCCCGATGGAGGTGACGACCGACCTGGTGGTGCTGTCCGTGGGGATGGAGCCCAGTGCCGGCACCAGGGCCGTGGCGAAGACCCTCACGCTCGAGCAAAACAAGTATGGCTTCATTGCCGCCGGCGGGCCCAGGGGCGTGGATCCGGTGGCCACCTCACGCCCGGGCATCTTCGTGGCGGGGGCAGCTTCCGGTCCCGGCGACCTGGACGACAGTTTCTCCTCAGCCGGGTTGGCAGCCGCCCGTGCGGTTGCCGCCATTCGCCGGGCACGGATAGCTGTGTAGGTTGAAGGTTGGAAGGTTGAAGGTTGAATAGTGCAGGGGCGTTGCCGGCCACCGCAACAGCATCGCCTGACCGGCAACCTGGTAACCTGTCACCGATAAGTGGCGGTGTACGTTGAACTCAACAATGCCAACTCGCCCCGCTTCGAGTGGCAGGTAACCTGTCACCGATAAGTGGCGGTGTACGTTGAAGGTTGGAAGGTTGAAGGTTGAATAGTGCAGGGGCGTTGCCGGCCACTGCAACGGCATCGCCCAACCTTCAACCTGGTAACCTCTACCCGCTCATCAGGGAGTACGAGTGATGGCCCTCGGGCAGCGAGCCAGCCACATCATCAAGGCCAAGACCGGCCCCGACGATCCGGAGCTTCTGGAAACACTCCAGGAGGCATTGAGCCAGGTGGCGGTCGAGGACCTGATTGCTGTGGCCGATGACCTGGCGGAGCGTCACGATCGCTTCGTCGAGGGGCTGGGGGTGCCCGCCAGGATCCAACGGCTGACCCCCCACGATTGGGGGTGGATCGCCCGCTCGTCTACCGTTGCCCGGCGGCCGGCAACCGTGCTGGCCAACTCGCTCGCTCAACTCGATATGGTCCCGCTGGTCCACGAGCTTCTCTTCGGCGATGGCCCGGCGGCGATGCGCATCGCGACATTGACCGCCCGTCTGGAGGGGGTGGATCTCCGGCTGCGTCTCGAACTCGGCACCGGCCTCCTGCACTACACCTTCCCCCAGGACCATTGGTTGTGGACGCGCTGGCTGTGGGACACCACCACCCAGACGGGCATTCTGTCGCTGTTGGCGGGGAGTACGCACAACCTCCAGACTAACAACGTGGCCGAGGGGTATCGCAACGTGGGCGCAGTCACCTCGATGAGTATGCGCTTCGCCGAGGGCACCGGCCTGCTCACCCCTGATCTGACCGCCCATCCGCGCCGGCAGCTCTTCACCGCCGATGTGTTTCTGGCCTGTGCCTACAGTATCTACCTGTACGGCATCACCAGTTGGCGTCTGAGCCGCGAATTCAACCGCCTGCTACCGGCGTTGCCCGGGATGATGCGCCAATTGCTGGGTCTGACGGCTGGAGCAGGTAGTTGCTAGCGAAGAGGAAGGTTCGATGGAAAAACGAGGGGAGTATCACAGTGGCATCCCTGCTACCTCTTCCCGCTCGGTGATGAACCGCTGAATCGAAAGACGCCTGCCCTACCTGTGGAGGAAATGCCCATGGATGCCGGTCTGAACAAAGTGGATGCCATTTGGGAAAAGGAAGTCGCTATCGTTGACGGAATGGATATCTCGGGCGCCTGGAACCGCATGTTTGAGCAGCGGGTGATCTGGGAGTACACGCCAGAGCTTATCGAGCAGGTCGCCGCCCTGCCGGGCGCGGAATCCTTTGCCTGGTGCTATCAGTGCGCGAAGTGCGTCCCGGTCTGCCCGGTGGACATCGTCGGGAATTATGGCCCGCGCAAGCTCTTCCGCGCCGCGCAAACAGGCGTTCACCCGATGGCATCTCCCCTCCTGTGGCTCTGCACCACCTGCGCCAACTGCCTGCGGGTCTGTCCCAAGCAAGTGGATATGGTCCAGATCGTGCCCGCCGTCCGGGAGCAGGTGCTGCTGGTCGGCAACAATGTGCCTGTAGAGCTCCAGGACGCCTTGCAGAACACCTTCCGGTACGGCAATCCTCTGGGCCAGCCGGCGCGCAAGCGGGATGCCTGGGTCAAGGCTGCCGGCGTTTCCGTCCCACTGCTCTACAAGGAGAAGGGGGCGGTCGAGTGGCTGTGGTGGGTGGAATGCTACCCCTCGTACCACCCACGTGGCATTGATGCCAGCATTGCGTTGGCCCGCATCTTGAACGCCATTGGGGTCGATTTCGGCATCCTCGGCCGGGAGGAGAAGTGCACGGGTGACTCCCAACGGTTGGCCGGCGAGCGCGGCCTCTTCGAGATGCTGGCCGAGCAGAACATCGCCACCCTCTCAAACTACGAGTTCCAGCGCATCGTCACCACGGACCCCCACGCCCTCAACGCCTTCCGCAAGGAGTACCCCAAGTACGGAGGGACCTACGAGGTCTGGCACTACACTCAGCTGCTGGCCCAACACCTGGACCGGCTGCGGGAGCTGATGAGCCGGCCGCTGGGATACACGGTAACCTTCCACGATCCCTGCTACCTCGGTCGCCACAACGGCGAGTATGAAGCCCCGCGCAAGCTCATTGAGGCCCTGCCCGGCGTCGACTTCGTCGAGATGTGGCGCTGCCGCGAGAACGGCTACTGCTGCGGTGGTGGTGGCGGCGGTATGTGGCTCGATGGCCATGCGATCAATTTTCAGAAGCGGCGCCTCTCGGAGCAACGAGTCCTGGAGGCCATCGCCACCGGTGCAGATACGCTCGTGGTCTGCTGCCCCTACGAGGTCTCGCGCTTCGAAGACGCCGTCAAATCGACCGGCAACGAAGGCCTTCTGCGAGTGCGCGACATCGCGGAACTGGTGGCTGAGGCTATGGGATGATCCATGATGCGTGAAGGTCAGGGAGGATAGGTCACGCATTTCGGAACAGGAGAAGCACCTTATGAACATCATCGTCGCTGTGAAGCAAGTGCCGGACCTGATCGAGGAGTTGGAGATCAACGCCGCCGGTACGGATTTGGACCGCGATACCCTGAGCTTCGTCCTCAACGAGTTCGACGACCAGGCACTGGAGCAGGCGCTGCTGTTGAAGGAAGCCGCCGGTGGGGCCGTGACCGTGACCGTGATCGGCGTGGACACCACCGGTGAGATCGACCAGGCCCTCTACACAGCGATCGCCAAGGGAGCCAACCGCGCCGTCAAGATCGTTGGCGACTTCGAGGGCGAGGGGCTGAGCAGTCACGCCCTCGCCCGGCTCCTGGCCGACGCCATTCAGGGGATGGACTACGACCTGATCCTGGTCGGCGTGCAGGCGGCCGACGATCTGGACGGGCAGGTGGGTCCCATGCTGGCCTCTCATCTGGGCATACCCCATGTCGGTGTGGTGACCGGGGTGCAGCTGAACAACGGTACGGCCACGGTACAGAAGGAGTACTGGGGGGGCATCCTGGCCGAGCCGGACGTGATGCTGCCGGCTCTGCTGGGGATTCAGGCGGCGCAGCAACCGCCGCGGTACGCTCCGGTCAGCCGGGTGCGCCAGGCGATGAAGGAAGCCATCATCGATGCGATCGAGGTGGATGAAATGCCGGTAGTGCCGCTGGCGCCGGTGCGGCGCATGTTCAAGCCTCAGGTCGCCGGCCGGGCCGAGTTCATCAAGGGCAACACCGAAACTATTGCCGGGAGAATCATGGCCATTCTCCGCGAGCGAGGGCTGCTGACGTGAGACGTGATGCGTGATCCGTGGCATTGAGGAATGACGCATCACGGTTTGATGATTGTTGAGCACTGACAAGGACGAAGAATCATGTCCAACCCTATTTTCGTGGTTGCCGAATATCTCAAAGGTGCGCTGACCGAGGCTACCTTCGAGGCCTTGGGGGCGGCGCGTGCCCTTGCTGATGAGTTGGGTGGACAGGTCGTTGGCGTGGTACTTGGGGACGGCGTTGAATGCCTGGCGGGCCAGATGGCCGCCGCCGACCGGGTGCTGGCGGTAAACGACCCTACTCTGGCCAACTTCACCCCTGAAGCCTCCCTGGCCGTGCTGGACCCGCTCCTGCGCGAGCACCAACCGCGCCTGACGGTGCTCCTCAACACCGCCCTGGGGATGGACCTGGCCGCCGCCCTTTCCGTCCGCCTCGGCTGGCCCGCGGTGGCCTACTGCAATGGTCTGCGGGTTGAGGATGGCGCGGTGGTTACAACAAGCCAGATCTACGGTGGCAAGGTGCTGGCCGAGAGCGTCCTGGCCGACGGCCCAGGGCTGGTCTCGGTGCTGGCCGGGGCCTT
>DOUV01000243.1 GCA_003520455.1 Chloroflexota bacterium
CGCTGGAGCGCGTCCCGGCGGCCACGCCTGAGGGGGCTGAGGCCGCCCGTCTTCGGGCCGAGATCAGCTTGCGCCGGGAGGTGGACGGCGTGGACGAGGCCGCGCTCACGACCCACCTGGCTAAAGCACCCGAGGATCTCGAGGCACGCTTCAAGCTGGCGAGCCTGCTTGCGACTCAAGGGCGCTACGCTGAGGCCCTCGACCATTACCTGGAGATCGTGCGGCGCGACCGCTCGTTCCGTGACGATGGCGCCCGCCAGGCCATGCTTCACGTTTTCGAACTGCTCGGCGACCAGCCCCTGGTCCGCGAGTATCGCAACAAGTTGGCGAGCGTGCTTTTCTCTTGAGTCGGTTTCGACAAAAGCCAAGACCCCCGCACCACTGCGGGGGTCTTGTTGTTGATATGGGCGGATCGATCAGGCGCGCAGGCCGACTTGGGGTCGTGCAGCCGTCGCCGCCGGTTGGGGTACGCTCCTGCCCTTCCAGGGGGTGCCCAGCAGCGGCAGGAGGTAGTAGTCCAGACCGATGTAGCCGGCGACCTTCCAGGCCAGCATCAGCAGAATCGCCAGAGTGAAGAGCAGCCCATTGGTGCTGGCCGCCCCCGCCATGATGAAGTTCCAGTTCATCAGCGCGCCCCCGAAGGCCGCGATCCCGACGAAGGCCCCCACGATCAGGCTGACCCCGATCAGGAACTCACCGTAGGCGATGACCTTGCCGAACCAGGTGTAGCTGTTGGTCTGCAGCAGCCAGGCGATGAAATCGCGGTACCAGTCGAAGGCGATCGCGGGCTTGCCCTGCTCGGGGATGGCGATCGCGCGCGTCCAGAAGCCTTTGAGAGACTCCCCGCCCGCCACCCAACCGGGGTCGCCGATCTTGTGCAAACTGGCCTCGACCCACTGCCAGCCCAGGTAGAGCCGGACGAGCAGCCAGAGCCAGGCGCTGCGGGTATCAGCGAAAAAGAACCGGGCAAGCGGGGGATCTTGAACCTCCCGATGTGGGCGAGCCAGATATGCTTTCATGGTGTCCTCCTCCAAGGAATTTGTCAGTTGGTTAATCACCAAACCTACCTTGAAGTATAGCGACACCGATAGTTTGCGTGAGTGTTAAACGTCAACCATGCCGGCTGCGTCTATCATCTTCCCGGCATGACGCTGTCACCTGATGGATGTCACTCTGGCGGTGGCGGTAGGCGGACTTCGGCGTTTCCCGGCCGGCCGACGATCACGAGCGGCGCGAAGCCGAGGAAGAGACCGTGGCCGAGCGCCCCGGGAATCGCCTGGATGGCGCCCGCCAGGGCGTCGCTGTCCGCGATGCCGGCGGCAAAGTGGCAATCCAGGAGGTAATTACCCCCGTCGGTGCGGACGGCAGCCCCGCCGGCGTCGCAGCGGAGAACCGGCTCACACCCGAGAGTCTGCAATGCATCGGCGGTCACCTGCCAACCGAAGATGGCCACCTCTACCGGCACCGGCGCCAGCGTGCCCAGGCGGGGCACGAGCTTGCTCGCGTCCACCACAATCACAAGCTGGTCCGATACCGAGGCCACGATCTTCTCCCGCAGCGCCGCTCCACCCAACCCTTTGATCAGATCGTGCCGCGGGTCGACCTCGTCAGCCCCATCAATAGTCAGAGCGAGCCGACGGAGATCGTTGAGATCAGCCAGGGGGATACCGAGGCTGCGGGCCAGCTCGGCCGTGCGCCTGGATGTGGGCACGCCCACGACGTCGTGCAACCGGCCATCCGCCAGGCGCGCCCCGAGTTCTGTCAGGGCATAGCGCACCGTGGAGCCGGAACCCAGTCCGAGGCGCATGCCACTGTGAACCCAATCGATAGACCGACGGCCGGCGATCTCCTTCAAGTTCATCGGATGGTCTCCTGGCGCAGCATTTACAAACGCTCATATAGAATAGGGTGTGTCGCGTGGGCGAGCGCGACGCGCTCGCCCACGCGACACCAATATGAGCGTTTACAAAACAGGATCAACAGCCAGGGGCCGAGGAGTGCACAGTCACGGGCCATCCCACTCGGGCCCTTCCCATAGGGTCGCACGAGCCGGTCCCGCCGTCAACTCCGGGCGCTTGAGGCTGGCATACCTCTTGCTTTTTAAGACGATGAGACGTTCAGGTAAGGCCACAGGGCCTCATGTTCCAGCAGAACCGGGTTTAGAAGGAGGGCAGTATAATGACGGTAGGTGGCCTTATTGGTTGGCTGATCGTCGGTCTCATTGCCGGCTGGTTGGCTGGCGAATTCACACGCGGCCGCGGCTTCGGTGTAGTCGGTAACATTATTGTGGGGATCATCGGTGCATTCCTCGGTGGCCTCCTGGCGGGTGTCATCGGGCTCGGCGCCCAAAATATCATCGGCCAGATCATTCTGGCCTTCATCGGCGCTGTCGTCCTGCTGTTCCTGATCAATCTGGTCGGAGGGGCGAGACAGATCTAGAGCGCCGTCAAGGAGTCAGACTTCCGAAGTCTCGGAAGACTTCGGAAGTCTCCGACCACGCCTCCACGGCGACTCCTTGACCGATGTTCTAGACGACGACCTCAATTTCGCTATCCTTGACCGCGATCCACGCGAGGATGCAAAGACGGCTCTGAGTCTGGCCGGATTCTTCTGGACAGCTCATCCATCCGCGCCACCAACGACTGGCGGAACTCCAGTCGTTGGTGGCGCGGATGTGCCTGGGGCTCTGGTGTGGCACTAGAGCCAGGCGAGCGCACCACTTTCTCCATTCGTGCTCCCTCGATTTGCCCTTCTTATGCCAGTCCTCGTTCGAGAGCGGCTCTTGCTTCCAGGCGTCGTCCCAGAGGCTGACGTGAACCACGGTCAATCTCCTCAGGATGTGGGGGATAGCCCCGATCACGTCTTGCAGCAAGTGGCGCTCAAAGGGGAAAATGGGGCGCGCTCGCAGGGGTATTGTCTTGGGCTCGGACGGAGCCTACAAGCCTGAACGGGGTGGGCTCCCACCTGCCGCGCCGAGACGCGTACCAATTCGTATACACGCATTCCTACGACGCCAGTTCACCCTGCACCGCACCTGCCTCCTCAACCCGCTGCCCCCCGTTACCCGTGCGCTCCCGGGAGCGGTAGTGGAGTGCTTGGTCGATCCAAACGCACCAGGGAAGTCCTCATGGCCCCAGAGCAACGACCAGGGTCGGATTTCCACTCAAGAGCAGAAGACAGTTTTCCAGACGCGCCCACAACTGGCGAAGCCACTCAGTCTCTTTCGGTTATTCCGCTATTTTGCGGGCAACGACTGAGCAAAGGCCACGCCTTGCTGAATCCAGCCCCTCAACCTGTCTTCGGACTCATACCCTTCGGGACCAATCACGATCCATCCCTTCATGGGTCTTCCAGTCATATCAAATACTCGTACAAAGGGCTGTGTCATGGCTTCCTGATACTGGTCCGGACCAACACGCACGATTAAGTCTTCTCCATTTACACCGCAGGCCATATTGCCATTGATCATGAACGCAATGCCACCAAACATCTTCTTCTCAACAAGGCCAGAAAGCTGTTCCAACTGCACTCTCACTCGTCGCGCCAGATGTTCATCGTACGGCATGGGTTCCTCCTCGCCCCCGCTAAGGCAGCGTAACCCAATCCGGCATTTGGTCCTCTCCAAGGGCGGCCCGACGGCAGAGAGCTTAGCTACCGTCGTGGCACAGCATGCCATGAACCGAAACGACACAGTGGCAACACATCCTGCGTGAGTGCGCCAGGCACATCTGCTACAAGCGCTTATTGGGTGGCGCTGTTGACGGCAATGCGTGCAAGTGCTGATGTACTCCAACGTTTCCGAGAATTATTCCGCGGCCGCATAGGTTTCGCCACCATAGCGAAGCCGCTGCCCGCGTTTCCAGATGCGCTCCCGGGCTGTGTCGATCATATCATTCAGATCATCAATATCGCTCCAACCGGTGGCTTCCCCCTTCCAGGCGCGATACTGCCAAATTGCGGCGTGATCTTCGAGATTGTCCTTTTCAACCGTGTGTTCTTTAACCTCGTTATACACCTTGACCGGAGCATAGAGAGTAAACGTCTCGTTTTGGTGTTGTCCGATATATACTACCGCATCCTCAGCGTTGGCAAAAGTATGAACCTCCTGATTTTCACTGAGAAGAGTGATCGGTGCCACGTTGCCCCCTTTGACGGAAAGCCGGATTCACAGAATGCATTGCCCTATTCTCTTGGGTGTCCCTCGCCGTGGCGAAACCGTGGGGTTCCTGCACCACTCGGGTGCACCCTGCAGGGTGGAAGCGCCTGAGTTCGCGGGCAGCGGGGTTCTGTGACGAGCAGTCCTATACTGTGTTGAGGATTCCCGAATACGGCCGGTCCAGTCACAGACGAGTTCTGAAGGCACTTCAATAGTCCGCGCTGTTCGCCCTAGCCAGCTCGACCGGCAAAACGTGTCGCCCCGATCGTAATGACGATCCACCCGACCAGCAGGACCAGAATATTCAGCGCCAGCCACACAATCACAGATCGGGTTGATGAAACCCGACGGCGAGTGCCCCGCTCGAAGAAAAGCAAGTCCACCATATTGGCGGCCGGGTGCGAGCAGATATACAAACCAAGCAGCACACCGATGATACCATCCAATGACTTGCTGCCGGTTAGCCTGTGAAGGGAGTACTGCAAACTGGCATAAGCGATTCCGAGCAGAACAGATGCCCATAGCATCTTAATATTGTGCCCGCGCCGATACTGATCCATGTGGCTTATCTCGCCTCGTAATTCACTGAGCAACACCAGGGCTTAGAGATGCGGTCAAGAGCGTCAACTCTCCGTACGGCCATCCCCTCGCCCTCACCTTCCGCCCGCTCCTCTTGCTTGCCAGCGGGGGAGCACTGGCTGTCAGGATGAAGGAGACGACAGGCGGAGTTTCGGTAGTGTCCCTCGACTGCCGTG
>DOUV01000905.1 GCA_003520455.1 Chloroflexota bacterium
TCTACAAGGGTGCGGGCGAGACCTCCCTGGGGTGCAGCGAGCGGCGTGGTCAGGACCTCGAAGATGCGCCGCGCCGCCGACCCGCCGGCTGCGCCGGCGTGGAAGCGCGCCCCGAGCATCCGCAACGGCAGGTAGAACTCCGGGGCGAGGATGAGAACGAACAGCGCCTGTTGGAATCCAATCCGTCCGGAGAGCAGGCGCAGGCTGATCTCGACGGCGACGATGGCCGTGCTGATCGTGGCAACGAGTTCCAGGACCAGCGCCGACAGGAACGCCACTCGCAGCACGCGCATCGTCGCCACGCGGTACTGGTCGCTGATGCGGCCGATCATCGTGACCTGGACCTCACTCTGCCCTAGAAGCTTAAGGGTCGTCAGCCCCTGCAGGATGTCCAGAAAATGGGCACTCAAGCGGCTGAGCAATTCGTACTGCCGGCCGGTCAACGCTTCGGCCGCCTTGCCGATCAGGATCATAAAGAGGGGAATGAGTGGTGCCGTGAGCAGGAGCACCAGTGCCGAGAGCAGATCGATAGGGAAGACGGCGACCAGGATGGTGAGCGGCACGAGAGTGGCCACGATCAGTTGCGGGAGATACTGGCTGAAGTAGGCGTCGAGCGCTTCGACGCCCTCCACCAGTGTGGCAGTGAGCTCACCGGAGCGCTCTCCCCGGGTGTAGGTTGGGCCGAGCGCCAGCACGTGGTCGAACAACACCCGCCGCAGGTCGGTCTTGACGCGCACGGCCACGGAACCGGCGGCCACCTCACTGCCCATGGCCGCCGCCGCCCGCAGCCCAATTACACCCAGCAAGAGGGTCAGATCACCCGTCACGCCAGCGAGCGCTTGCCCGTCGAGGAACACCTGCTCGATGATCCGACTGAGGAACCATGCCTGCAGCACGGCCAGCAGGCCGCCAAGGCCGCTGAGCCCAACAGTCAACCCGAGAGCCGCCCAGGCAATGCGTGCCTGACGCAGAAGATTTCGGTCCACGTCGTGAACTCAACTTTGATAGAACGAGCGGGGCGCACGGTCGTGCGCCCCTTTGTGCTGGTAGCAGTTCAATCCTCAGCGCCCGGTCTCAGTAGTGGAGCGCTTTGGGCGTGACCTCGACCCGCTTCCGAAAGACCCAGTACGTCCAGCCCTGGTAGACCAGCACGATGGGCACGAAGATCAGCGCGATGATCGTCATCACCCTGAGCGTGTAAGGGCTCGACGCCGCGTTGTAGATCGTCAGGCTCCACTCTGGGTTCACGCTGGACACCATGACCTGCGGGTACAGGATCATGAAGGTCGTGATGGTCGAGAAAGCGATCGCCAGAGCGGTCATGCTGAAGGCCCAGCCGCTGTGACGCTTGCGGATGAACCAGCCGGCGGCCAGGATCGCGCCAACCATTCCAAACGGGACCGGCCCAGGATTCACGCCGAGCTTCTGCACGATATCGGTGGCGAAGTAGGTCGCGCCGAAGAAGGCGAGCTGTACGACGACCGCCGGCCCCCATAGCCTGACGGCCGTCCGGTAGGCCCTCTCGGCCAAATGACCCGTGGTTCTCAGGTTGAGGAACATCGCACCGTAGAGCGTGAAAGTCGACAGCGAGGCAAGGCCGCCAAGGAGTGCGTAGGGGTTGAGCAGATTGAAGAAGCCGCCGACGTAGTTCATATCGGCGTCAATCGGCACACCCCGCACCAGATTAGCGAACGCTACGCCAAACAAGAGTGCCGGCACCAGGCTGCCTGCGAAGATCGCCCAATCCCAAAAGTTGCGCCAGGCCGGGCGGTCGTCCTTGCTGCGGAACTCAAAGGCCACGCCGCGCAGAATCAACGCCAGCAGAACGAGAAAGAGCGGGAGGTAGAAACCGCTGAATAGGGTCGCATACCAGCTCGGAAAGGCGGCAAAGGTCGCGCCGCCTGCCGTCAGCAGCCAGACTTCGTTGCCGTCCCAAAATGGGCCGATAGTGTTGATGATGACTCGGCGCCGGGTGTCATCCCGGCCGAGAAACGGCAGTAGAATGCCGACGCCGAAGTCAAAGCCTTCCAGCAGGAAGAAGCCCAGGTAGAGAACCGCAATCAGGACAAACCAGAGCGTGTTCAGGTCCATGGATTGCCTCCGTTCGATAGCCATTCCATTCGAGGTGGTCGCCAACCGTCGCCGGAATCAATCCGCTCGAACCAACACGGGGAGATCCGCCAGAGTATCCGCCGCACCCGGCGTCCCGGCAGGATACCGGGCATACTTAGCAAGCAGGTAGACATCCACCACTATCAGCACGCCGTAGACCAGGGTAAACCCGATGAGGGTCATCCAGAGCATCCCGGCAGTGACAGTCGGGGAAACGGCGTCTTCGGTTTTCATCAGGCCATAGACCACCCAGGGCATGCGACCAACCTCGGTCATAATCCAGCCTGCCGTGTTAGCGAGGTAGGGCAGGGCAATGGCAAAGAGAAAGACCGTGAAGAAGCGGGGTCTCTTGTCGAGCATCTCACCCATCGCGAGGAACAGCCCGTAGGCTGCCAACAACAGCATCACGAACGCAGTGCCGACCATAGCGCGGAAACTCCAATACGTAGCCCACGCGGGCGGCACATAGCTGCCAGGGCCGTACTGTCGGACATACTCGGCCTGAAGGTCGTTGATGCCACGCACCTCACCCGTCAGTTGGTTGTAGGCCAGCAGGCTCAAGAGGTTAGGCACCCGAATGGCCACCACATCGCGGCGGTTCTGTTCATCGCCGATCGTGAACAGCGAGAACGAGGCCGGGTTTTCCGTGTTCCACAACCCCTCAGCCGCCGCGACCTTCATCGGCTGGATTTGGACCAGGTGCTGCGCCTGGCTATGCCCGGTGAGGACTACCAGGACGATGGCAATCATTCCCACTGTTGAGGCAATCTGGAACGAGCGCCGGAACAGGTCAGTCTCGCTGTTCTTCAGCAAGTGATAGGCGCTGATACCCATGATGAAGAAGGCCGCCGTCGCAAAGCCACCCAGAACGGTGTGCGGGAACTGCACCCAGACGTTGGGGTTGAAGATCAGCGCCAGGAAATCGGTCATCTCCGCCCGGCCGTTCCGAATCGCGAATCCCACGGGCTGCTGCATGAAGGAGTTCGCGATCAAGATCCACAGGGCGGAGATATTGCTCCCCAGCGCGACCATCCAGATCGAGGCCAGGTGAATCCTCTCGGGCAGCTTCTCCCAGCCAAAAATCCAGAGGCCGATGAAGGTCGATTCGAGGAAGAAAGCCAGGAGCGCCTCGATGGCAAGCGGCGCGCCGAAGACGTCGCCGACGAAGCGGGAGTACTCCGACCAGTTCATGCCGAANNCCGAACTGGAACTCCATGACGATGCCGGTGACCACGCCCATGGCGAAGTTGATCAGGAAGAGTGTGCCCCAGAACTGCGCCATGCGCTTGTAGACTTCCTGCCCGCTGGCAACGTACAGGGTCTCGATCAACGCCAACAGCAATGACAGACCGAGAGTGAGTGGCACGAAGAAGAAGTGGTATACCGTCGTGATGGCAAATTGCAACCGGCCGAGCGCGATTGCATCCATGGCGTATCTCCTTCGAGAAGAGAGCAGCGCGACAGACCCGCCTTGCATCTCGCGGGCAGATGGAACCAGCTACGGTATACACCATCGAACGCGCGGGGCTAGTGATATTTATCATCTCTCTGGTGCCCAGTCATAACAGATGGTTAACACCCGCGGTGTCGGGCAAACGCCTGGC
>DOUV01000651.1 GCA_003520455.1 Chloroflexota bacterium
CACGCCCCCGCCGTACGTCCCAACGAGGCCGCCCGGCGCCAGGCCGGTGACGTCGGCACTCGCGAGCCCAGCCTCACCGCGGCTCCAGGCATGCCAGTTGCCGTCCCGATCGCGGCGGGCCAGTCCCTTCGTGGTGCCGACCCACAGGGTACCACCGTCAACCAGGAGGGCGGTCACAGCGGCTTCCGGCAGGGGTACCTGGACAGGTGAGATACGAGCATCCTCCAGGCGGTCCAGTCCGGCGAGCGAGCCGATCAGGAGTCCTTCATCCTCGACGGCCAGCGCCGTTACCCCGTTGCTGCGCAATCCCTCCGCCCGCGCGAGATGTTGGATATCGAGTCCGCCCGGGTCCGCCATTCCCACTCGCTGGCTGGCACTCGCTATCACCAGCACCAGGAGGATGACCTCAAAAAGTCTCAAACTCGACAGTCTCATCGGTGCCTGGCCATTTCTCGATAGACGGCTGGAGATTGAAAGGTGTGGCGCTCGCTTCCAACCGAACCCCATGCCCAACGCCTCACCCTCTCATCTCCAATCTCTAACCTCTCATTCGTACCGCAGCGCCTCAGCGGCCGGAACGCTCGCTGCCGCGAAGGCGGGTCCGATACTCGCGATCAGGCTGAGAACCAGCGCGAATGCCAGACTGCCGGGCAGGAAGATCGCGGGGAAAACGTAGGGCAGGCCGAAGAGGACCGTGCTCATCGCGGCGATGAAGAGGCGCCCCAGCAACCAGCCAAGGATGACGCCCAGCAGCCACCCGAGAAACCCGACGGTGAGCCCCTCGGCGAGAAAGGTTTCGATGATTTGGAGGCTATCGCTGCCCAGGGCCCGCAGCACACCAATCTCGCGGCGCCGTTCGAGGACGTTGAGCGCCAGCGTATTGAGCAGACCGATGGCGCCGATCAGACCGACGAGGAGAACCATGCCGCGCAGCGCCGCAGTCAAGATGCGCGTTTGGGCCTGGGCGGCCTCGAACTCGGCCAGGGCAGGCTCACTGTTGGGCTTGAGGGGGGCAAAGCGGCGCTCGAGCGTGCCCAACACCTGCTTCATGCCCGCCAGGTCGCGCGGCGCCAGGCTGAGGGCGTAGAGGTCGGCGCGCCGGCGGTCGTTGACCAACGGAGCCATCGTCGGCAGCGGCACGAAGACCTTGGCTGTCACGGTGCTGCCGAGGAAGATCGAGTTGTCGTGGACTACCCCGCGCACACGGACCAGGCGCTGCTCGCGGCCGACCTGCAGCAGCACGTCATCGCCGGGGCGTAGATGGCGGGCGTGAGCGAGGTCCTCACTGATGACGACCTCGTTCGGCACGCGGGAATCGAGCCAGCGACCGGCGCGGAGAACGGGGTGATAGAGGCGTGTATCGGCCGGAAGTCCCCAGCACCGGGCGCGATCGCGGCCGGCCCAGCAGTCGCGCAGGAGCCAGCCCTCGGCAGCCGTGACACCCGGGACCGCTCGCAGGCTCTCGGCCAGCCCCTGGTCGCTCCCCCGGCTGAAGATCGCCCAGGCATCCGCGGTATAGATCTCGAAGACATCGTCGATGGTGCGGGCGACGCTGGCATCGGTGGCGCTCGCGGCCAGAAGCGCGGCCACCGCCAGGGCGACGACCGCGATGGTGACGCCCGCTCGCGCCTTGCGACGCGCCAGGTTGCGGATGGCCATCGCGGCCAACGGCACATTGCGTAGGATCGCGGTCAGACCGCGAGCCAGGCGGTCGATCGCCTGGAGGCCGTAACTCTGGCTGATGCCGTAAGTCGTCAACGTGCGCTGGACCGCGATGCCGGCGGCCTGCCAGGCCGGGATGAGGCCACCCAGGAGGCTCAGGCCGAGGCCAACGACGGTACCCAATGCCAGCGCGGCCGGCTCGATCATCAGCCCCGGCTCCAGGTTGGCCACCCCACCGAGCACGCGCAGCAGCACGAAGCCAAGGGCCGTGCCGGCAACGAGGCCGACCGCCGTGCCGGCCCCACCGTAAAGCAGGGCCGCCACCAGATAGGTGAAGAGGATCTGCCAACTGGTGGCGCCCACGGCTTTCATGATCCCGATCTCGCGGGTGCTCTCGGCCACCAGCGCGCTGAGCGTGTTGGCGACCAGGAAGCCACTCAAGAGCAGCCCGAGTGCGGCGAAGAGATAGAGCAGCGCGAAGAGGGCGTCCAACTCGCGCTTGCCGGGATAGGTGTCGGGGGCGCGCAGGCGGGGGGCCGCGTGCTGGATTCCGCGGCGGTCGAGCAGCATCGTCACCTCGCGTGCGACAGTCTGGGGATCGGCGTTGGGCGCAGTACGGATGTTGAGTTGGTTGCTACCCGAGATATTGAGGATCGCACGGATGAGGGAGGCGTGAACGTAGAGCGTGGGGAGTCCGGTGATCTGGGCCGAGAGCGTGGTGGGTGCCCGGGCCAGCCCACTGATGGTCAGCGGACGCTCACGTCCATTCTGATCCCGGTAGCTGACTGTGTCGCCGATGCGCATGCCCGCTTGGGCAGCACCGTCTGGCTCAATGAGCGCCTCATCACTCCTCGGCCACTGCCCCGCGACCAGAACGATGCGATTGACCGGCTGGGTCTTGAAATTATCGAGCCCGACGAAGTGGAAGTTGGTCGGTCGCCCGCCCAACCGGCCGGTGAGATAATGATCCATTCGCAGATCGGTGGTCGAGATATCGGGCCGGCCGGCCAGCATCCGGGCGAGTCCAGCCGGCGCGTCCCAGACCCACATCGTGATGTCCGCCTGGCTGCTCTGATCAAAGGCGACGGCCTGAGCACGGACGAACCCACGTGCGGTACTCACGATGGCGACCAGCCCGGCGACGCCGGCCATCACCCCAAGCACGGTCAACGTGGAGCGCACCCGGCGACCGACGAGGTCGCGCCAGGCTTTGCGGAGGAGCCCCAACACGGTAGCGCCGGGTTTTCTAGGCCGGGGGTGGCGGTGAGCTCTGGCGCAGGGCCGCCACCAGTTCCTCGGGGCTGAGCTGATCTGCGCGGAATTCGTGCAGGATAATTGGAAGCAGGTCGCGCAGCAAGGCGGTGCGCTGCTCGTCGTTGAGGCTCGTGAGCATCCTGCCAACGGCGTTGCCCACAATCTCTCGCGAGAATGCCATGCGCTCCTCGGGGGTCATGTGGGAGAGCACGGTGTCAACGGTGTCGTCCATGATCTCTTTGAGGTCTTCGACCGTTAACGTTTTGATGAGCTCGTTGGCAACGTTCTTGAACAGGCTTCGCATTGCGCTCTCCGTCGGGTGTACTGATCGGGGCGTTGGATTGTAGCATACAACCGGCGCGAGGCGAAGATGAAGCCGGCGGTCCACGGTGGCTCAAAAGTCGAGCGGTAGAAGTGCGACGGATCGCGACAGTTGCCCAACCCGGCACTCCCCGGCCGGACGTTGCGAGCTGATACGTTCTGCGTTATAATCCCGCGTCTTGTGTTAATAGATACAAATGGAGCCATGGCGTGCGAGCGCTGATTACAGGTATTGGTGGATTTGCCGGAAGCTATCTTGCTGAGCACCTGCTCGCCGCTGGTTGCGATGAGATCTGGGGTGTTATTCTAACCGGACCCGGACAGGCCGCCCATCTACAGGACCAGGTCCGCCTCGTCGAAGCCGATCTCACTGATCCCGAACGCGTTCGTGATCTCCTCGCCGCTGTTCAGCCCGACCGGATTTATCACCTGGCCGGCCAGAGTTTCGTGGCCATCTCGTGGCGCGATCCCTGGCCGACCCTTGAGACCAACATTCGCGCGCAACTCAACCTGCTGGAGGCGATGGTTCGTTTGCGGCTGAATGCGCGCATCCTGGTTGTGGGCTCGCAGGATGAGTACGGCAAAGTCGAGGCCGACGAGCTCCCGATTCAGGAAACGACCCCCTTGCGACCCGACAGCCCGTACGGTGTGAGCAAGGTCACACAGGACCTCTTGGGCTTGCAGTACTTCTACAGCTACGGGGTGCATGCCGTGCGAGTCCGGCCCTTCAATCATATCGGCCCGCGCCAGAACGACCGCTTTGTGGTGCCGGCGTTCAGTCACCAGATCGCGGAGGCCGAGGTTGGGCTGCGGCCGGCCGTGATTCACGTCGGGAACCTTGAGACCGCCCGCGATTTCAGTGATGTCCGGGATATCGTCCGCGCCTACCACCTGCTGCTCGAGCGGGGAACCGCGGGCGAGGTGTACAATATTGGACGTGGGCGTCCCTACCCCATCCGCACCCTGCTGGCGCTCCTGCTCGACATGAGTACGATCGAGATCACGATCGTACAAGATCCCAAGCGGCTGCGGCCGTCCGACGTTCCCGTTTCCTACGCGGACATCTCCAAAATCCGGGCGGCGGTCGGTTGGGAGCCACGCATCTCCTTCGAAACCAGCGTGCGGGACGTGCTTGAGTATTGGCGTGCCCAGGTCGCAGAGGTGGTACGAAACAGGTAGCGGGATACAAGGTTGCAGGGGAAAGGTGCTGTGCCGGCGAAGCAATCTTCAACTTTTAACTTTCCAACCTGTGACGTGAGCGGAGACAACGATGACCAGACAGAAAACGGCCTTGATCACCGGGGTGACCGGTCAGGACGGCTCCTACCTGGCCGAATTCTTGCTTGAATGTGGCTACCGCGTGATCGGAATGGTGCGACGCACCAGTACGATTAATTTCGACCGGATCAAGTCGTTCCAGGACCGCATCGAACTGGCGCAGGGGGACCTTCTGGATATCACCTCGCTGATCGATATCGTGCGCGAATTTCGCCCGGATGAGATCTACAACCTCGCGGCCCAGAGCTTCGTGCCAACGTCCTGGCGCCAACCGGTACTGACAGGCGAGTTCACGGCCCTTGGCGTGACGCGCTTGCTGGATGCGATTCGCATGGTGAGCCCCGAGACCCGCTTCTACCAGGCCAGCTCCTCGGAGATGTTTGGCAAGGTCCAGGAAGTTCCCCAGCGTGAGACCACGCCGTTCTATCCGCGCTCGCCCTACGGCGTGGCCAAGGTGTACGGCCACTGGATCACGGTCAATTATCGCGAGAGCTATGATTTGTTTGCGTGCTCAGGAATCCTATTCAATCACGAATCGCCCCGCCGTGGCCTGGAGTTTGTCACTCACAAGATCACGCATGGGGTGGCGGCGATCAAACTCGGCCTGGCCAATGAACTGCGTCTTGGCAACCTGGAGGCCCGCCGCGACTGGGGGTACGCTGGCGACTACGTGCGGGCGATGTGGTTGATGCTCCAGCAGGCCCACCCCGATGACTACGTGATCGCGACCGGCGAGACCCACAGCGTGCGCGAGTTCTGCGAGATCGCCTTCGACTACGTCGGTCTCAACTACCAAGACTGTGTGGTCGTTGACGAGGCTTTCTTCCGCCCGGCGGAGGTTGACCTGCTCGTCGGCGATGCTGGCAAGGCCGGCCGCGTGCTCGGCTGGGAGCCGACGGTCAGCTTCGTCGAACTGGTTCAAATGATGGTGGATGCCGACCTCCAAGCGCTGCAACGAGGCGTTCGCTACCCGGATCTGCGGGAGGCGACCGTAGTGATCACCCCCCGCGGATGAGTTGGGGGTGGGCTGGTAGCCGTGGCCAGATTCCTGCTGATCCTACGAGAGGAGGTGTCTATAGTGGATGAGGTAATCAAGTTCGGGACAGACGGGTGGCGCGGCGTAATCGCCGAAGATTATACCTTTGACAACGTCCGCCGTGTCGCGCAAGCCTATGCTGCCTATCTCAAAGAGATCGGCGATGCCGGCAAGGGCATTGTCATTGGCTACGATTACCGTTTCGCCAGTGAATACTTCGCCGCCACCACGGCCGAGGTCATGGCCGGCAACGGCATCCATGTCTACCTCACGGCGGGCCCGATGCCCACGCCGGTGATCTCGTTTGCAACTCTCTGGATGCAGGCCGGGGGTGCGGTCAACATCACCGCCAGCCACAATCCTCCTACCGACAACGGGTTCAAGATTCGGGCCAGCTATGGCGGGGCAGTCGCCAGCGAGAAGTTGAAGGACGTGGAAAAGCATCTCCCCCAGGACCAGAGTGGGGTGCGGCGGCTTCCACACGAGCAGGCCGAAGCCCAAGGACTGCTCGAGTATATCGATCCGACCGAGGCCTACGTCGAGCAGCTCAAGCGGCTGGTCAATATCGAGCGGATTCGAGGGGCAGGGCTCAAGGTGGTCCACGACGCGATGTGGGGTGTTGGTGCCGGCTGGTTTCCCAGGATTCTGGGTCCCGACAGCCGAACGATCATCCACGAGATCCACAATGTGCGCAACCCGATCTTCCCGGAGATGGAGCGGCCCGAGCCGATCCCACCCAACACGGCCGTGTGCCAGGCCACCGTGCCGGAGGTTGGTGCCGCTGTTGGGATCCTCACGGACGGCGACGCCGATCGCATTGGCATCGTCGCCGACAATGGCGATTTTGTGAACCAGCTCCAGGTCTACGCCTTGCTCGCCTACTATCTGCTCGAGGTCCAGGGCGAGCGCGGCGCGATTGTCAAGACACTCAGCACGACCTCGATGCTCGAGAAACTCGGCCAACTCTACGGTGTCCCGGTCTACGAGACGGGCGTCGGCTTCAAGTACGTCGCGCCGAAGATGATCGAGACCGAGGCCATGATCGGCGGCGAGGAGAGCGGCGGCTACGCCTTCCGGGGCCATGTCCCCGAACGTGATGGCCTGCTGGCCGGATTGATGTTCCTCGACTTGATGGTTCAGACTGGGAGGACGCCTACTCAACTCATCGAAGATCTCTACGCCAGGGTCGGCCGCCACTACTACGACCGGGTGGATGTTCCCTATCCTCCGGAGCAGCGTGACGAGATCCTTGAGCGGGTGCGAGCCGCCCGGCCGAAGACGCTGGCCGGCTTCCCAGTCGAGCGAATCGATACGACCGACGGCTGGAAATACTACCTTGGCAACGACGGGGGCTGGCTGTTGATCCGCTTCAGCGGCACCGAGCCGGTCATGCGGGTCTACACCGAGACCCTCGACCCCGACAATGTCGAGAAGATTCTACAGGCCGGACTCAAGTTGGCCGGCGTCGAATGATGAATGATCAGCCGCGGCGGTCCGTCATCTGTTGACCTGGAGACCGCTGCCAATGACCACGGACAGCAGCCGCGACTCTGGAACCATAAACTTCTAAAATTGATCATTCCGCGTTCCACGTTATGCTTATAGATACTCACGTTCACCTTGACTTCCACCAGTTCGACCGCGACCGCGACGCTGTGATCGGTCGGGCGGCGGAGGCCGGAGTGATGCAGATGATAACCATCGGAACGGACCTGGCCACCAGCCGCGCCGCCATTGGGCTGGCCGAGCGCTACGCGGGAGTCTTTGCGGCCGTCGGGGTCCATCCCAACGATTCAGCCGCTTGGGACCCAATCGAAACGCCGGCAGAACTGCGCGCGCTGGCGGCCCATCCCAAAGTGGTGGCAATCGGTGAAATCGGCCTGGATTACTACTGGGAGCGCGTGCCCCATGACCACCAGGCGCGGGTCTTTCAGCAGCAGCTCGAACTGGCGGCCGAGCGAGACCTCCCGGTGGTCATTCACGACCGCGAGGCGCATGCCGACCTGATGACGATTCTGAGGCAGTGGGTGAGTGATGTCACCCCACGGCGGCGGCGTGGGGTGCTCCATTTTTATAGCGGCGATCGGGCGATGGCCGATGAGGCCCTGGCCTTGGGCTTCTGTCTCGGTGTTGATGGCCCCATCACCTACAAGAACGCGACCGAGTTGCAGGCACTGGTGGCTGGCCTGCCGCTCGACCGCCTCTTGCTCGAGACCGACGCTCCCTTTCTGGCGCCGCAGCCGTACCGTGGGAAACGTAACGAGCCCGCATACGTCGTGGAGGTTGCCCGAAAGGTGGCTGAACTCCAGGGTTGTTCATTGGGCACGGTGGCGACGCAGACAACGCGCAATGCTCGCGCGCTGTTTGGATTGGAAGAAGCATTTGGCTGAGGACAGGTGACGGAAGACGCTTCGACAACAGAGCGATTAGTCTTCCTTGACCCATCCCGCACCTTTCGTCTTGGAGGCGGAATCTGGCTCCAATCGTGACACTTCAAACGCTCCCACTCTTCGCGCCGATCGCGGCGGATCTGCAGACGGTCGTGGACAAGTTGCGGTCTGCGGCCGATATCGAGGATCAACTCCTCGATGAGGCCCTGGCAATGGTTGTGGCGGCCGGTGGCAAGCTTATCCGGCCCGCTCTCGCTATTACCGCCACGAACATCTACGGCGCAGATCATGCCAAGACCATCTCGCTCGCCGCGTCGGTGGAGATGCTGCATACCGCGACGTTGGTCCACGACGATATGATTGACGACGCCGCCCGGCGGCGGGGGATGCCAACGCTACATACGCTGCTCAACCCGGCGTCGGCCGTGCTGCTGGGCGACTATCTCTTCGCGCAAGCGGCCGCCTGGGCGGCTGAGACCGACAATGTGCGTGTGGTCAATATCTTTGCTGCCACCTTGATGACGATCGTCGAGGGTGAGTTACGCCAGATGTGGGCCAAGCGCAACCTCCAGCGCTCGGAGGAAAACTATTACGAGCGCATCCACGGAAAAACGGCTGCGCTCTTCGCGGCCGCATGCGAGGCTGGCGGGGTGCTTGGCGGGGCGCCGGAAGTGGAGGTTCAGGCTCTCCGCGAGTACGGTCGCCTGCTTGGACTCGCCTTCCAGATCGTCGATGACGTGTTGGACTTCGTTGGTGACGAGCAGAAGTTGGGCAAGCCGGTCGGTGGCGACCTGCGCAGCGGCAACATCACCTTGCCGCTCATCTTTTATCTGCACGACGATCACCATACCTGGGACGATCTGGCACAAGATCTCTTCGAGGGCCGGCGGCTTTCCGACGAGCAGGTACGTACCCTGGTCGAGCGCGTGGTCGGGTCACCTGCCATCGAGCGAAGCCTCCGTGAGGCCCGGCACCTGGCCTCGGCGGCCAGGCGGGCCCTCACGCCGATTCCGGCCAGCCCCCACTGTTCGACGTTGGTAGAGTTGACCGATTACGTCGTTCGCCGCCGACACTAACAGCGATTGTTCTTGCGCAGGGCGTCGGAGTTCATGCGGCGGGACGAGAACAAGGGCGGCGCCTCAACTCGAACGATTGCACGGTCTGGTCCTCGATGTGAGTTTGGTCGATGAATTCCGCGACCAGCTTCAAGAGGTAAGCCCCATCGGGAAAGAGGCAGCGTGGCGAGTGCCTTGGATCTGAGCGTTATTATCGTCTCCTGGAACGTTCGCGACCTGCTCGTCCGTTGCCTCGAATCGGTGCGAGCCGGCTTCGCCCAGGCTGGGTTGACCGGCGAGATCATCGTCGTCGACAACGCTTCCGCCGATGGCTCCGCCGACGTCGTGCGCACGCGCTTCCCGGACGTAATATTGATCGAGCCGGGGGCCAACCTGGGCTACACCGGCGGGAACAACCTCGGTCTCCGTCACGCCCAGGGGCGCTATATCCTGATCCTCAATCCCGACACTGAGGTCGCGCCCGATGCGCCTGGCCGTCTGGTTGGGGTCTTGGGCATCCACCCCAGCATCGGCGTGGTGGGTCCCGCGCTCCTCTTGCCCGACGGCCGGCGCCAATCCTCGCGCAGACGCTTCCCCAGCCTGTTCGTCGGCATGGTCGAGAGTACGCCGCTGGAACCATGGGTCGCCCGCTCACCGCTGCTGCGCGGTTTCCGCCTCCTCGACCACCCCGACGACGAGCCCCAACCGGTGGATTGGTTGGTCGGCGCCGCTCTAATGATCCGGCGCGAGATCATCGAGCAGGTGGGAACGCTCGACGAAGCCTTCTTCATGTACTTCGAGGAACTGGACTGGCAGCGCCGCATCAAGGCTGCCGGATGGAGTATCTGGTACTGGCCCGAGGCCCGCGTCGTGCATTACGAGGGGGCCAGCAGTGGCCAGGTCGTGGCGCGCCGCCAGATCCTGTTTGCCACCAGTAAGATTGAGTACTATCGCAAGTGGTACGGCGCCCGCACGGCTGCGCTGTTGCGGGGCTGGCTTTGGTTGCTCTTCGCGGGGGAGATGCTGGTGGAGAGCCTCAAGCTTCTCCTCCGCCACAAGACTGATCTGCGCCGCGAGCGCATCCAGCACTACCGGCAGGTGTTGGCTTCGGGCCTGCGGCGCGGGCCGTAACGTTGCAGTCATAGGCGTAGGCTTGACGAGATGGCCAGGCCCGCGATCCGCGCATCCAGCGAAGTTTTATTCTCGGTTCTGGTGTTGGCGGCGCCGAAGCCTGACGGTGCTACCCTGTTGGGAATCTTGCTCTATAACAGGTTCCTCGCGCTTACTCTTCTGGGGCTGGAATGCGTCTTCTGTTTGTGACAGGCGAGTATCCCCCGCTTGCCGGCGGGATCGCCGATTACACCTACCACCTGGCCCATGCGCTCGCCGCCTCGGGTGTTGAGGTTGACGTACTGACATCGCGCAATGTTGGTCCGCAGCCCGGCGGACGGGTTCGCGTGTTCGCGACGATCCGAGATTGGGGCCTGGGCATCTTGCCAACAATTCGTCGTCTGGCGCGAGGCTACGATCTGGTTCACATCCAGTACCAGGCAGCGAACTTTCAGCTTAAAGGGGCGATTTCCCTGGTCCCCGACCTGCTGCGGCTGATCGGGGGCCCGCCAACCGTGACCACGTTCCACGATCTGCGGGTTCCCTACCTCTTCCCGAAGGCCGCTCGGCTCCGCTTGCTCGCCGTACGCCGCTTAGCACGCGCCTCCGCCGGCGTTATCACGACCAATGAGGAGGACGAAGCGACACTGCGTGAATGGAGGGTGGCGCCGCTGGCCCGCATCCCGCTCGGTACCAACATCCCGCCGGTGCTGCCGCCGCACTTCGACCGCGATGCCTGGCGCGCGCGCTGGGGTGTGACGCCGGAGCAGTTTCTGGTCGCGCACTTCGGCTTCGTCAACACATCCAAAGGAATTCCCGACCTGTTGCGGGCGCAGGATCGTCTGCTGCGTACCGGTCAACCGGTCAAGGTCATCTTTCTCGGCGAGAAGCTTGGGGCCAGTGACCCGACCAACGCCACGCACCTGGCCGAGATCGAGGCGTTGATCGAGGAGTTGCATCTCGACGCGGGTTGGACCATCTGGACCGGACCTCTTCCTTCGGAGGAGATCGCGGCCGGTTTGCACGCCAGCGATGTGGTTTGCCTCCCCTACCGCGATGGTGCCTCCTTGCGGCGCACGACGCTCATCACAGCGCTGGCGCACGGCCGCCCGGTCGTCTCGACCCAACCGACAACTCCCGGGAGGAGTCAAGCCGACCGGCAGCCCCTGCTCGACGACAATCGCACACTTGCGCTCGCGCGTCGTGCGGACCCCGGCGACCTGGCGCGGCGGTTGGCGTTGCTGCTGCGGTATGAGCCTTCCCGAGAGCGGCTCGCGCTTGGCGCGGCCGCGCTGGCTTCCCATTTCTCCTGGGAGCGTATCAGCGCCGAGCATCTGACGTTGTATGCCGGCCTTCTTCCGGTGTGATCGCCACCCGGGGGCTGCACCGTTGCGCAGACGTCGAGCGGAAGAGGTGCGGCGCACCTGCCGGTGCACGCCCCTGGTCGGAGTGAGCTTCCTGGCCCCCAATCGGGTGCGTCTGAAAGAGCCGGGCGTGTCGCACCTGATCACTTGAGCTGCCCCACCGTTTATCTGCCCGCCATTTGCTCCGCTGGCAGCGTATGCTATCATTGGCCCCTTGGGTGAGGACCTCTTCGCGCCGCTGAGGGTTGGAGCGGCGCGTCATTTTGGGAGGCAACTGCATGTCTGCAGACGTCTTGGTGACGGGGGGCGCCGGCTTCGTCGGGTCCCACCTCGTTGATGCGCTGATCGCGCGCGGTCACAAGGTTCGTGTCTTCGACAATCTGACCCCGCAGGTCCACGCAAAGCCGCCGGAGTACCTCAATCCGAATGCTGAGCTCGTCGTTGCTGACGTTCGCGATCGCGCAGCGCTGGCCAAGGCGCTGGCAGGGGTCGAGGTGGTGTTCCACCAGGCGGCGGCCGTGGGCGTTGGCCAGAGCATGTATGAAATCGAGCACTACGTTGCCGCGAACACTCTGGGCGGCGCGATCCTGCTCGATCTGCTCGTGAACGAACCCCACGCAGTGTGCCGGTTGGTCGTAGCCAGCTCGATGAGCATCTACGGCGAGGGGGCCTACGACTGTCCCGAGCACGGTGTGGTTTTTCCCAAACTCCGGTTGGAGCGCCAAATGGCCGACCACGATTGGGAGCCCCATTGCCTCTACTGTCGCAGGGTGCTCGAGCCGCTGGCGACCGACGAGCAGAAGCCCCTCTTTCCAACATCGATCTACGCCATCACCAAGCGTGACCACGAAGAAATGTTCCTGACCGTGGGTCAGGCCTACAATATCCCTACCGTGGCGCTGCGCTACTTCAACATCTACGGTCCTCGCCAGGCCCTCTCGAACCCTTACACGGGCGTCGCCGCCATTTTCAGCAGCCGGTTGCTCAACGACAACCCGCCGGTGATTTACGAGGATGGTGGTCAGCGGCGCGACTTCGTCCATGTCTCCGACATCGTCCGGGCGAACCTGTTGGCGATGACCGCGCCTGACGACGCTCTCTATACCGCCTACAACGTCGGGACCGGCCGCTACCAGACCGTCAAGGGGGTCGCCGCGTTGCTGTCCGGCGCGTTGGGCAAGGAGATTGAGGCGATAATTACGGGTCGCTACCGGCGGGGTGATATTCGCCACTGTTACGCCGACATCCGCAAGGCTCGCGAGCGGCTCGGGTATGAGCCGGCGGTGTGCTTCGAACAAGGAGTGGCCGACCTGGTTCGTTGGGTCGCCCAGCAACAGGGCCTGGCTGTTGACCGTTTCGACCAGGTCGAGCGCGAGCTCGCCGCCAGGTCACTGGTCGTCTAGAGAATAATGGCCCTCCTGTGCGTCTGCTGATCGTCACGGTCGATGCCCTCTGCCCGGAGGCGCCCCTCACGGCGGTGGCTCGGGCCCTCCGTGGTGCCGGCCATACGGTCTTCGTGGCGGCACCGCTCGGCGATATGGCGGCTGAGGCTGCGTTGGCGCAGTTCTCTGTAGCCGGTTGGCTGCCATTGCGGCAGGCGCGGGGCCTGTTGGCATTGAGCGTCAACGTGTGGGCCGTGAGCCGTTGGGCACGGGTGCTGCGGCCCGACATCCTGCTGGCGGATGGCCCGGCTGGCGGAGTGATCGCCAACATGGCGCGTGGCGCGGGCGGGGGCAGCGCCGTCTCGCTGCTGATGCTCGACCGCCTTCCGGCGACAACTCGGCTCCTGGATCGAAAGCTAGCGGCCAAGGCGATTCAGGAGTCCGATCGTCTACTTGTTCCCGAGGCCGGTCTTCGGGAGGCGTTCGTCATGCGCGGCGCCCGCCGGGCCGATACGCTCGTTGTGGTTGAGATCGCCGAGGTTGCGATGCTCTGTGAGAGTCTGGAGCACGAGAACGCTCGCGGACGCCCTCGCCCGGTGGCGCCAGACTCGTTCTTATCGTCCTCGTTCGACGCAAGGAAGTGTAAGTGATGTACGCTGTTTCGTTGCTGCGATTGCTGCCAAGTGTATGGGTTCGAGCGCTTGTGTCGGGCGCTCGGCTCTTCGATCTGCGGCGCGCGGTCCAGCTCGCGCATGTCGAGGCTGGGCTTCCCCAGCCGCTGGTCGGCCAGCGGGTCCTTGAGGCCGGCAGTGACGCCGGGCTTTCTCTCTTTCCGCTGGCGCTCCGCGGTGCTGTTGTCACCGGGGTGGACAGGGACCCCGGCGATATCGCTGTGGCCCGCCACCTGGCGCGGGCGCTCCGAGTGCTCGACGCCCAGTTTCAGGTCGCCACACTCAACTCACTCCCTTTCCGCGGTCGGTCCTTCGACATCGTGATCGCGGCCGAGGCGCTGGACCGGGCCGACGATGATGTGGGCGCGCTCAAGGAACTCGCCCGGGTGTTGCGCGTGGGCGGCCTCCTGGCGCTGACCGTGGACGCGGCCGACCGCGGGCAGACGCTGGTGAACCTGCTCCCGCACCGCTGGCTCCGGCCGGTACGGCCCTGCCGGCGGTTCAGCGCGACCGACCTCCGGCAAAAATTGGAGCTCCTCGGCTTCGAGGTCGTTGACACCGCTCCCTGCCTGACCGGAGTAGGCGCCATTGCCCTCGACGCCTTC
>DOUV01000649.1 GCA_003520455.1 Chloroflexota bacterium
GAAGTGGTATGAACACCTTAAGCAGCGTTCGTCCGACCGCAGTATTGGCGGTGGATGTGCGATTCACCGATGACGCGATGATCGTCCGTCTCTCTGATGGACGGGAAGTATCCGTGCCGTTGGAGTGGTTCCCAGGTCTGCGCGATGCAACTCCCGAGCAGCGCAGGAATTGGCGGTTTATCGCCAAGGGAATCGGGGTGCAGTGGGAGGATATAGACGAAGACATCGGCGTCTCGACCTTGCTCCGAATGTGAGTAATAACACACGTTTCGCGTTCATCGGCCGAAAAAAGCGCTTGTCAGTGGCGAGAGTCCTATGCAAACCCCGGAGTCGGGGGCACAATAGCGGCACGATGAGCGAGCAACGGTCCCCTGCCAATCAGACCGGCCAACTTCAGCCAGACCCCTACGACCAGCGGATCCGCTCACGAGGCGGTGTGCGAGGCTGGGGCAGCTCGCAGCCGCTTCTACTACCAGCCCCAAGGCGTGACCGACGGCGAGGAAAAACTGGCGAAGGCCATCCACGAGGTGGCGCTCGCGGGGCATGGAGCAATCGAGAGCGGGGTGTTTTCGCAGGAGCAAACCTGCCCGCCGTTGGTTCACACTCTAATTCGAGTGGCTGAGAACCGGCTTGAGCGGGGCGAGCTGTTCGTCGCCGAATCCTGGATGGTGGCCTGGTGAACCAGGTATGCCGCCGGGGCCCTCGAGCCACAGCCGGATGCACGTGGCCCGAGGCCTCGAAAGGATCTTGCGCTACGGCAGTCGGTGCCAGCGGAAGCTGATCGACGCAACCCCGGTGTGCTCGTAGTACTCGACCGTGAGGGTGTGCGGGCCGGCACCAACCCGCCGGAAGACACCTCGACTGATACGTGCGGGCCCATCGGTCCAGTTGTTGATGACCAGCCACCCATCGAGCCACACGCGGACACCATCGTCCGCCTCGGCGATGAACTCATAGTCACCCGATGGCATAAACACCGTCTTGGTCCAGCGCACCGAGAAATTGTCGGCCGGTAGACTGGCGTAGGGGGCTCCCGTGCCCCAGTCGTAGTCGATGGCCGGGTCCTGGGTGACAACAACGGGCTGGCCGGTAAGATCGCGGTTGGCGAAGTAGGCACCTCGCCAGGGCTCTTCACCTGGAACGGCCGCTCCGGCGTTGATACGCTGCCACCAGACCTGGAGCACCGCATCGCCCGTCTGTTCAAAGTACTCCACGCGAATGGTGTGGTCGCCGGCGCCTACATCCTCGAAATCTCCCTGGAACACAGTCGCCGGCCCGACGCGCCACTGATCGATCACCAGCCACCCATCGAGCCAGAGGCGGACCCCATCATCGGCGCGGGCGAAGAAGCGATAGTCGCCTCCCAGGAGGGTCACGGTGCGCGTGAAGCGGGCCGAGAAATGGTCGCTCGGCACAACCGGCGCCGGGCTGCCCCGCCCCCACTGGAAGTTGACCTCGGTTACTTGGGTCGTCAGTACGGGATCCCCGGCCAGGTTTTGGTTCGCCCAATACTGGGCGGTCCAGGCCCCCTGCTGCTCGGGCGGAATGGCTTGCCACCAGACGTGGATCTCCGCGCGGTCGAGGTGCTCGTAGTACTCTACGCGGATGGTGTAGGTTCCCGGAGCCAGTTGAGCCCCAGCCGTGTAGGTCTCTTGCGCCGGGTGGTCTGTCCAGCGGTCGATCAGCAACGCATTGTCAACCCAGAGACGGATCCCGTCGTCGCTGCGGGCGAAGAAGCGGACCGGCCCGCCGGGGAAGGTCACCTGGCGGGTGAAGCGCGCCGAAAAGTTGTCGACCGGCAGGTCGTCGGGGGACCCGAGCCCCCAGTTGATGTTCAAGTCGGGCACAAGCGCCCGAACGACCGGCGCCCGATCGAGATTGCGGTTGGGCCAGTACTCGGCAATCCAGCCGGCATCGGCTCCCTGCGCCGCGGCCGGGAGAGGGAGTACCATGACCACCAGCAGGATGAACACAAAAAGACGCGGCCAGAATCGCGAGCGCATAGATCCTCCTTCGTCACGATCTCTACAGAGTGCGGCTGATCTCCTGGTTCGTCCTCCCGCCAGGACAAGCGCGCAGAACCCGTGATCCCTGGCAAGCCCAGCAAACCTTGTAGCCTCATCTGAAGTTCAAGCAAATGATATGCCGGGGCCGATCCTTCCCGGCCCCCCGGCGAACAGTCAGCGCGCGCTGCGGCTGGCCCAACCCTGCGGTCTCGATCGCACGATAACAAAAACTCCCGCCACCGGCGGGAGTTGAGATTCAAGCGCCAACACTCACGAGACTGCGGGCCAGCGCGGGCGGAGCCAGGCCCCCACCTCTTCGTTGAAGGCCGAAGCCGCCTCATCGTGAGGCAATGACCTGGCGTCGAAACCGATAATCTCGGCGCGCGGGTTGGCCTGGAGGAAAGCAGTCGCGTGCTGGATCGGCGTGATGGTCGACTGGTAGCCCCAGGTGAGCAGGATCGGCTGGCGCAATGCCCCGAACTCGCTGCGGACGTTCCGGTTGAGCGCCCCGGCCACGAAGGCTGCCGGCGCGAAGCGTGCGTTGGGTTGGTGGCTGAGATCGTACTGGACCCGGACGACTTCGTCCGTAATGAAGAGCGGATCGAGGTAGCCCTGACGCCGCAAAAACCAACGGATGCTCGGGGTCGAAACCAGCAGGTTAAAAAGAAACTCACCCAGGACCTGGCCGCGGAACAGAGCGTAGACCAGATCAGCGAACGCGCCAGGCTCACGGGCCAGGTGCCGCAGGCCAACCGGCTCGATCAAGACCAGCGGGCCAAAGCGGTCCGGCTGAGCCGCGGCCGCGGCAATGACGAAGGAGCTGCTCAAGCTGCTGGCGATCACCGCCGTCCCGCGCCCAACGACATCACGCACGAAATCGGCGATAAGTTGGATGTAGAGCTCATCATCATAGCGGATCGAAGGGTGATCGCTGAGACCGAAGCCCAGCAAATCGGGGGTATAGACGCGGTACGTGGCCTGGAAATATTCGTGGAGCTTGCGCATCTCCCAACGGCTTGCCGTCGCATAGATTCCGTGGACCAGCAGGAGCGGTGGTGCGCTCTCTGCTCCGGCCACCTGGTAGCAAATACGCCCCCGGCGCCAGCTGTAGGCACGGATCTCGCCACTGAGGTTGGTGAGGGGGCGTTGGCCCTGGACCTGGCTGAGCCAATTGTAGGCGCTCATTCCAATGGCCGCCGAGCCGCCAAGAACGAGCCCCCTGACGAATGAGCTGAGTCGCATGAATCCCCAATCTCCTTGAACCACCGTAAACCCGTTGCCGCCGATGGCATTGGATCCGCAGGATTGCGGCCAAACAAGGTCTGGAAGAAGCATGTAGACCCACACCGCGGCCGGCCTGGATTCCAGGCCGGCCGCGAGTCTACCACATCTGTGAGCGATCAGCCACCGGCGATGAGTCTGGAGCGGTGACACCGTCGGCCGTTCCCTTCTCGACCGCCCGCCACCGGGCGAACGCCGATTACACCCTACGACTGGGTCACGAGATACTCCCAGGCACTCAACGCCGCCTTGGCGCCCTCGCCGATGGCGATCGGTACCTGCTCCGCGTACACGTCGGTCACGTCCCCGGCCGCGAACACGCCGGGGCGGCTGGTCCGTGCGCGATGATCGACCTTGATGCGGCCCTGCTCATCGCGCGCGACGAGGTTCGCCACAAAATCGCTCTCCGGAATGAGGCCGAGTTCCACAAAGACCCCCTCGACTGCGAGCGTCCGAGTGGCCCCGTCCCGCCCGAGCAGAGCAATCCCCGTCACAAACTCGTCGCCCTCAATCTGCCCTACCTCCCAGCCACGGAACAGCGTGATGTTGGGACGCGCGGCAAGCAGCGCGCCGTAGGGCTCGCGGACCTCCTCGGCACGCCGTGTGATCAGGTAAACCCACTCGGCCATGCGGGCCAATTCCAACGCCGCCACCTGCGCCGATTCACCGCTGCCGACGACTGCCACCCGACGACCGGCAAACAGCGGCGCATGGCTAATCGCCGAGAAGCTCACGCCTCGGCCCCAGAATGCCTCCTCCCCCGGCACGTAGAGACGGCGGGGCCGGGCACCGGTGGCGAGAATGATGGCTCGCGCGGTGTGCCGATCGTCATCGACCAGGCGCACACTGAAGCCACCGTCGACCGGCTCGACGGCCCTCACCAGGCGAGGTTCATGGACTTCGGGCGACTCGTCAATGCGGGCCGCGAAGCTCCGCACCAGGTCGCCACCATGCACGGTCTCAACATCGGGAAGGCCTCGCAGGGCGAAGGCTGAGGCCACCTTGCCACCAAGCTCGGGCGCCACCACCAGGGTGTCGAGACGCAGATGGAGGGCGTATGCGGCAGCGGCCAGGCCGGCCGGACCACCGCCAATGATGATCAGGTCGCGCATCGCAATTCTCCAAGCGAAACGAGCCGTCCCAAAATGACCCGCCCCTGATCGCCAGATTCCAACAGTGCAGAGGCGCGGCTTCTTGCCTCTCCCCTCAGCTGCGTCCAGCGCCGGGACAGTCCCCGCGGTACACCTCGATTGGTCCCGGCAAAGGAGGCTCTTGCAGCGAACCAGGTATCGGACGAATTCGGAAAGTCGTACGGCAACGACAGGCTCCTCAAACCGACTCTGCCGCGCCGCTCAAAGAGTCGCCGCGACGATAGCCAAACACCGAGTGAAGGCCGCTTTCAGGTTCGTCGTGCGCGCGGTTGCCCCGTTCCAAATTCATCCGACCCCCCGCGTGCCCGGAGGGGCACGC
>DOUV01000730.1 GCA_003520455.1 Chloroflexota bacterium
GGTTCATCGGTCTCGTCCTCCGCCGGCCCCCCCCGACGGCGACTATGGCGGCGGCCGGCCCCCAACTGACCCACGGACTCGTCGGCCAACGCGACGAGGTGAGCGGCCGTGGCGCACAACTTGCTTCGTTGGCCAGTGCCTCAGCGCCCAACCGCCCTCGTCTGCCTGAGCGACCTGGTCGCGACTCGCGCGATCAGCGGCGTGCTTGATCCAGGCGCCAGGGTACCGGACGATCTGGCTCTCTGCGGTCACGACGATGCACGATGAACCAGTCCTTTGGCCCCTATGTGACGAGCCCACGCCAACCGATCACAGGGGTTGGCAAGTGCATGATGATGCTCCTACGCATCGTTGAGAGTACGGTGCTGTCCGACGAGGAGCGCCGCCCGCTCCTACCGCCTCGCCTGATCGTCCTACGTTCGACTGATCCAACTGCTACTTGTCCTGCGTGAGGTCACCCGTGAACTTTCCAATCCGTGCCTTCATCTTTGACCTGGATGGCGTCCTCACTGATACCGCTGAGTATCACTATCGCGCCTGGCAGCGCCTCGCTGATGAGGAGGCCATCCCCTTCGACCGTGAGATCAACGAACAGTTGCGTGGCGTCTCGCGCCAACGCTCGTTGGAGATCATCCTGGCTGACCGGCAGGTCGAGCCGGATCGTTTTGACGAGATGATGGCCCGGAAGAACGCCTACTACGTTGCAATGCTCGACCAGATCGGCCCCAATGACCTGTTGCCGGGTGCGCTGGAATTGATGAACGAGCTCAAGGCCGCCGGTATCAAGGTCGCGCTGGCCTCGGCGAGCAAGAACGCCCGGCCGGTGGTCGAGCGGTTAGGGATCGGTCCCTACCTTGATGCCATCGCCGATGGTCACAGTGTTGAGCGGACCAAGCCTGCCCCCGATCTCTTCTTCTTTGCCGCTCGCGAGCTGGGCGTAGATCCCTCGACCGCTGTCGTCGTGGAGGACGCCGCGGCAGGAATCGAGGCGGCGCTGGCGGCAGACATGTGGGCGGTCGGCATCGGCCCGGCCGAGCGCGTCGGCACCGCCCATGCCCGCTTCGACTCCCTGGAGGGGGTCCACCTGGCCGATATCCTGGCAGCCCTGGTCGCCACCGGACCCGCCGCCGCCGATCCCCGTTGGGTCGTCGTCGAAAACAATTTCGACCCGGCGAACCTCCACCACAAAGAGACCGTCTTCACCAGCGGCAATGGTTACATGAGCACCCGCGGCACGTTCGAAGAGGGGCATCCCGACGAGCAGGCGGGCGCGTTCATGCACCGCGTGTGGGACGATGTTCCGGTGGTCTTCACCGAATTAGTGAACCTCCCCCGCTGGTGGGGACTCCGCATCACCATCAACGGTGAGCGTTTCCGGTTGGACCGCGGCGCGATTGTGGCCTACCGCCGCTGGCTGGACCTCCGTACCGGTCTGTTGAGCCGGACCGTCCGGTGGCGTCTCAACGATGGCTCGGAGGTCGCGTTTACCTTCGAGCGTTTCTCCAGTCTGGCCGAGCACCATCTCTCGGCCGTGCGTGCCCGTGTCACCGTCGTCAAAGGCGAGGCCACGATCCGAATCGACGTCGGGCTCAATTCCCACGTTGACAACCTGGGCGTGCGCCACTGGGATCTCGTGGCCCAGGGCGAGAGTGAGCAGCAAGTCTGGCTCCAGACCCGCACGCACTACACCCGACTCGATCTCGGCGTGGCCGCGCATGTGCTCCCGGTGGGCGCAGCAGTGGCAAGCACGCGAGTCTCCGATGCCGACGGCCAGCCCGCGGTCATCTGTGAGTACGGCCGGCTGCGTGCGGGTGAAGAGGCAACCATCGAGAAGTATGTGAGCGCGTTCAGCCAGTATGAGGCTGAGGCTCCTGCGGCGGCGGCGCGCACAGCGGTTACCGCGGCGGCCGAGCGCGGTTTCGACGTCCTCTTCGCTGACAATGCTGCGGCCTGGGCCACGACCTGGGAGAAGGCTGACGTCATTGTGGAGGGCGATGACGAGGCCCAATTGGCACTGCGCTTCAACATCTTCCAACTCCTCATCGCCGCCCCCCGCCATACCGAACATGCCAGTATCGGTGCCAAAACGTTGAGTGGCTACGGTTACCGAGGGCACGTCTTCTGGGACACTGAAATCTTCATCCTCCCATTTTTCACCTTCACACACCCAGAGGTCGCGCGGAACCTGTTGATGTACCGCTATCACAACCTGCCGGGCGCGCGGGCCAAATCCCTGGCGAACGGCTTCGAGGGCGCTCAGTTCCCTTGGGAGAGCGCCGCCACCGGCGTGGAGGTGACCCCGACCTGGATCCCCCACTTCCAGGACCCGACCCGGTTCGTGCGCATCTGGACCGGTGATATCGAGATCCACATCACGGCCGATATCACCTACGCCGTGTTGCAGTACTGGGCCGTCACCGGGGACGATGCCTGGATGCGCGACTATGGGGCCGAGTTGGTGGTGGACGGAACCGCCTTTTGGGCCAGCCGCGCCCGGTTGGAGGACGACGGCGACTATCACTTCCGCGACGTGATCGGCCCGGATGAGTACCACGAGCGTGTCGATGACAACGTCTTCACCAATGTTATGGCCCAGTGGCACCTGCGCACCGCCCTCCGTGTGCTCGCCTGGCTGCGCAACACGGCCCCTGAGAAGGCGGCTGAACTGGAGGACCGGCTGCGCCTGACCCCCGAGCGGCTGGCTGAATGGGCCGCCATCGCCGACCGCATCATCATCCGCCAGGACCCGGATACCGGTCTGATGGAACAGTTCGCAGGCTATTTCGCGCTCGAAGACACGGATCTCGAGCTCCTGCGCGACCCACGGCGCACTCGCTCGATGCAGGTCATCCTGGGCATCGAGGAGACCAACCACAACCAGGTCCTCAAACAGCCTGACGTACTCATGTTGCTCTTTCTCCTGCGGGAACAGTACTCCCAGGCGGTGATTCGAGCCAACTGGGATTACTACAACCCCCGGACCGACCACGAGCATGGCTCCAGTCTTGGTCCCAGCATCACCGCCACGATGGCTTGCCTCATGGGGGAGCCCGACGAGGCCTACGTCCACTTCATGCGCGCTGCCCGGGCCGACCTACAGGATGTGCGCCATAACGCGGGCGACGGGATCCACGCGGCCTCGGCCGGCGGCCTCTGGCAAGCCGCCGTCTTTGGCTTCGGTGGCTTGAAGATCCGGGGGGACGAGTGGCACGTCGAGCCTAAACTCCCCAGCCACTGGCACCGGCTCGCCTTCCGGTTCTGCTTCAGAGGTCAGCCGCAGCAGGTAGACATCGTTCCCGAGCGCCAGGAGCAACGTGCGGCCGGAGAGCCACCGCCGGTGCCGTCGCCCGAGACGGCCTCGGATGGTGGATGAGAGGGGGTGACGCCTCTACGCGAAGACTGCGTTGGAGCCCTTGGTCAGATTGAAACGAGGTGGCAGTTATTGCACCGGCGTCCTGCCGGTGTACCATCCCTTGGAGAGAAGGAGGAGAACGCAATGCGTGCTCGATGGTCCGTGATCACCGCTTTCGTGATTATCACTGCGCTGCTGCTGGCTGCCTGCGGTGGCG
>DOUV01000156.1 GCA_003520455.1 Chloroflexota bacterium
CGTGGCCGTCCACGGTGACGGAGCCGCGGCTGCCTCTCCTTCCCCGCCCGAGTCCGGCGCGACCGGCGGGGCGCTCGCATCCTGGTAGAGCCAGGCCCCATCCAGGAACACTTCGTCAATCCCGTGGCTCACCGGGTTGTGCACCCGAATGAATACTGTGATTGTACCGTTCTGGGCCACGGCGCGGCTCCGGATGATGTCAAACGGCTTGCGGTCATAGACCGGCGTCCCCCAGACGATGTTGGCACTGAAAGGATCCGTACCGCCGGTCGGATCGATGCCAATCTTGCGCTCGATGCAGTTCTCACACTGATCACCGTGCGGCGCCCAAACCAGCCCGGCAATATAGGTCGCCCCAGGCGTGACCCCACTGACCTGCTGCCAGAGCCCGGCCGTGAAATGGTCGCCATTGCTCCAGAAGCGTTGCGAGGGCGGACTGGGGCTATCCACGGCCTGGTCCACCGCCAGGCTCCCGGCTTCGACCCACAGGTTCCAGCCGACAGCAATCTGGCGGATCTGGCCGTTGGCCGACTGGTCGCTGTACTCGTTGAAATCGCAGTTGAAGGTCAAATTGGCCGGACTGTAGCAATCACCGGCCTGTGCGCGAACCAGTACCACCGTCGTAAGAAGAAGGGTGAGGAGCAGTGCAGCAGCGCCCCAGGCTCGTTGTCCCTGCATTCGGCCTCCTCTCCAACCAGGAAGCCGATGATACCATCGTTCGCGACCCCAACAAAACGCACTACGCTTCTGCCAGTGTTGGCACGATTATAGCTTCCCCGGCCCATAAAGCGCGAAAGTTGGGCTTGAGCGACCCTCACCTGAGAGCAGGGTGGTCCCCGTGCCGGATTCTCTCGGCCGCCGCCCCGACCATCGGTGGCATCGAGGGAGGGGACGAGCGATGACGATTTCACGCGAGGAGGCGAATGATGGCATCAGGGCACGATCACGTTCGGGAAGCAGCAACCAAAGAGGGCCAACTCAAGGTTGCGCTCGGGCTGACCACGACCTACCTTATCTTACTCGAGGGCGTCCCGCCGGGGATTGAGTTACAGGCGCTGCACGACGAACTGGCCGCACTGCCAGGGGTCCAGGAGGTGCACGACTTGCACGTGTGGGCGATTACCAGCGGGCAAAATAGCCTGACCACCCATCTGGTCGTCAAGGGTGATCAAGCCAACCTGAGCCTCATTGAAGAGGCCCAGCAGATCGCCCGTGAGCATGGGATCGAGCATGCCAGCATCCAGCTTGAGGAACCGGGCCTGGTCGAGGAAGAACACCGCATTCACCCGGGCCCGGAGTCGCAATCCCCTGCTGGCTCGTAGAGTATCGGCCCGCTTCCAGAGGCACCCCAACGGTGTCCGGCGCCTGAACCCGTCCATAACGATGCTCCGCGCCTGCCGCACGCGACGTGAGGCTCCTGGCACGTCGCGCCGTTTCGAGGCCGCTCAGCGGTAGCCGATATGAGATGCCCGTCCCTCTGGTAGCTTTGCCAAGGGACACTCCTAAAGCTATAATGTTTGCTATTGCGCGCGGCGCGCCTGAGTGTGTGCTGACCTACGCGGAAGGTATTCGATGGATCCAGAACGACGTTCAGATTGGTTTGGCGCACCCAACGAGCCCCAGCCACCCGAGGAACTTTCCTGGCAGTCGCCGCTCTCCGACGAGAGCCAGACGACACCACCTGAGGCACCGGAGGGTACCTGGTACGGGAGCGACTGGAGGTGGAAGCCCCAGGATACGTCCCCGTCCGCTTCTCTCAATGGGGACGGAGCCACACCGTTCCCCGCCGACGAATCACCCTCGTCTGATGACACGATCCATTGGCGAGCTCTCCTGCGCGAAGTGGCCGAAACGCTGATCATGACGGTGCTGATCTTCGTGCTGGTCCGGGGCCTCCTCGTGCAAAACTTCCGGATTGAAGGCTTCAGTATGGAGCCCACACTCCACGAGGGCCAGTACCTGATCGTCAACAAGCTGATCTACTACCTGCATCCCCCCCAGCGGGGCGACATCATCGTCTTTGCCTTCCCCAAGGGTCCCGAGCGCGACTTCATCAAGCGTGTCATTGGCCTCCCCGGCGATACTGTCGAGATTCGGCCGGGTGAGGTTCTCGTCAATGGTGAGTCCATCCAGGAACCCTACCATCCCGAATCGGTCATGTACTCCTACCCTCCGACCACGCTCGGCCCCAACGAATACTTTGTCCTGGGTGATAACCGAAACAACTCGAGTGACTCCCATACCTGGGGCTTGCTTGAACGTAAGTACATCATCGGAAAGGCCTGGCTCTCCTACTGGCCGCCGAAAGCATGGGGGCTGGTTCCGAACTATGCGGTCCAGGCCCGTGAGCCCGATGCTCCGTAATGGTTCGGCTCGAAGGTTGGTCTGCCTGATCACATTGTCAATTTCCAAATGCGCCCGCTCAACTCTCAACCTTTCAACCTCCAACCTTCCACCGCCTTGAAGGACCACCCATGACCGAGCTTTCTGAGGATCGCATCCGCCCGCTCGTGCGGCGCACCCTCGAGCGCGCTCTGGGTGCCACGCCTGCGCCCCAGCAGCCGGCGAGCCGTCCGGTCATTGATGTCTCGGCCTTGACGGCGGTCCCGGCGGGTGGACGTTTCGAGCTTCCTCCTCGTGCGATTGTTACCCCCCTCGCCCTTGACCACGCTCGCGAGCGCCGAATTACTCTCGTCGAAGCCCCTCAGCCCACTCAGACGGCGCAGCCGGTGATGGCCCCCATGGGTGGTCACTCTATCGCGCTGGGTGCCGACCATGGTGGTTACGCTCTCAAAGAGCAGCTCAGGGGCTACTTGCAGGAACTCGGGTGGCAGGTGCAGGACGTCGGCCCGTTCAGCACCGAGAGTGTCGACTATCCCGACTACGCCTACGCCGTCGCGCGCCTGGTGAGCGCGGGCCGCTGCGAGGTGGGCATCATGATCGACGGTGTGGGCGTTGGCTCCTGCATGGTCGCCAACAAGGTGCCCGGCGTGCGCGCGGCACTGTGCTACGATCTGAGCACCGCTCGCAACAGCCGCGACCACAACCATGCCAACGTCTTGACCCTCGGCGGCCAGCTCATCGGTCCGCTGCTGGCCAGACAGATCGTCAAAACCTGGCTCGAGACTCCCTACGGCCCGGACCGTCACGCCCGGCGGGTGGCAAAAATAGGTGAGATCGAAGCGCGCTACCTGAAGCCGTGAACTGTTATTTCATGGCGATTGGTGTGAGACCTCCTGATAAACATCAGTGCCACGATGGAGCGCAGAGGAGGGCACACCGCCAAAGTTGATCGATGAACAGTCGCGAACTCGAACTCTTGGTCGAACAAATCACCCGCGAAGTGCTCGCGCGCGCGCGGGGCGGCGGACAGGTCACCCTCCCGTTGGCCTGTTTCGAGTGCCACGACGGCAAGTGTGCCGTGACCTGCCCCGACGACGTGCGCCGGATCATCGCGGCCGGCGCCGGGCGCATCTCACTGTCGCCCGGATTGGACGGCGCGACGATCGCCCCCGACATTGCGCGTGTGATCGACCACACCCTGCTGAAGCCTGACGCCACTCGCCAACAGATCGAGGCGCTCTGCGCTGAGGCGCGCACGCACCACTTCGCCTCGGTCTGTATCAACCCCTTCTGGGTGCCGCTCTGCGTGCAGCGCCTGCACGGTTCAGATGTGGCGGTCTGCACGGTGGTGGGCTTTCCACTTGGGGCGACCACGACCGAGGTCAAGGCCTTCGAGACTGATCAGGCCTGCCGGAACGGGGCCACCGAGATTGACATGGTCGTGAACATCGGCGCCCTCAAGAGCGGCGACTACGAAACCGTGGCCGCCGACATCGGCGCGATCGTCGGCACGGCCCACCGCCGCGGCGCCATCGTCAAAGTCATCATCGAGGCCGCACTGCTGACGGACGCCGAGAAGGTCGAGGCCAGCACCATCGTCAAGAGCGCCAGCGCCGACTACGTCAAGACCTCGACCGGCTTCGCCAAGGGCGGCGCTACCGTCGCGGACGTAGCATTGCTGCGGCGAGTCGTGGGACCATCCTTGGGCGTCAAGGCGGCGGGCGGGGTGCGAACCTACCAGGAGGCCCTCGACATGGTCGCGGCCGGCGCCACCCGGATCGGCGCCAGCGCTGGCGTCAAGATCGTCGAGGAGGCTCACTCGGGCCGGCGTGACGCCAGCCCAGTCGCAAGTACGAAAGCCTACTAATGCCCCCTCGCTGGCCGTCCGAGGGGCCAGTTGATCATAAAGTTGTACGCCATGAAACAGAGGGAGTGAAAGATAGTTTCCACCCCACGTTTCATGTCTGAGAAAGGCGAGTGTTGCGATGAAACGTTGGCAATGGTTCTGGATCATCGTCGTAGTGGCGCTCCTCGGTGCCGGGATCGGCATCCTTCCGGCCCAGGCGCAATCGTCGATCACGGCCACGGCGACGGCCGAGAACGCCTTCCCCAACGGACTTGTCTTCCATCTGAATGCCAGCAGCAGCGCCGGAGACATCACCCAGGCACGGTTGACCTTCCAATTGGTCGGGGGGAAAGCCCGGCAAAACGAACCCTTCGATCTCAAGCCGGGCCCCACGGTTGAGTCCGAGCTCCATTTCAACCGCCAGGGAGATGCCCTGCCGGCTGCGGCGCTGGTCGAGTACCAGATGCGCATCCGCGACTCGGCCGGCAACGAGCTGACCACCGACCCCCAGCGCGTGACCTACTATCCCCCCGGGCAGGACTGGAAGGAGACGAGCAGCGGCGACGCTACCTTTGTCTGGTATGAGGGGAGCCAGCAGTGGGCCGAGAAGATGGTCGCCCTGGCGGCACCCGCCGTCGAGCGCGCCGCCAAGTCATTTGGGGTGGATGTCCAGGCGCCTGTACGCATCGTCGCCTTCCCGGACGGGGAGACGTTCCACAACGCCATGCCCAACCTGGATCCCTGGGTCGGCGGGGTAACCCCCAAGGACACCGGGATGACGATCCAGATCATCTCGCCCGATCCCTCCAGGCAAAGCTGGAATGAGAAGGTCATCCCGCACGAGATCGCCCACATCGTCTGGTTCCTCGCCACGAGCAGTTCGTTCGCACCCGCACCCGAGTGGCTGGTCGAGGGAGTCGCCCTCCTCAATGAGCCCGACAATTCTCAGGAGCGCGAGCAAGTCACCGAGGCGGCGCGCGCAGGGAACCTTTCGCGCCTGAGCGAGCTCCGGAGCAACACAGCCGGAACGCATGACACCGCCGGCCTGGCCTACGCACAGTATTGGTCCCTGACCGACTACCTGGTCGAAAGCTGTAGCGCTGACGGCCTGCGCCGCCTGGTCGCTGAACTCAACCAGGGCAAAACCTTCGACGACGCTATGGTCGCCGCCTGCGGCTACGATGAACAGACGCTCTACAACAAGTGGTACGCCAGCCTGACCGGCTCAGCGCCGGGTGATACCGCCCCGGCCCAGCCCCAGAACGAGCCGCAACCGGCCGCGCCCGACTCCCCGGCTCAGCCACCTGTGCCCGCAGCGAGCCCGGCGCAATCCACCCCGAGCGGCCTCCCAACCTGGCTTGGTCCGATCTTGATTTTGAGCGGGCTAGGCCTCTTTGTTCTGGCAGTCGTGCTGCTGGTAGGCATCACCGTCGCCCTCCGCCGCACGTAAGGGCCCAAAATCGGTAAGTTGAAGCTTGCAGGTTCCCCCGTCGGGGGCACCCTCATCGGTACGTAGACGTAAGGGGGGACCCGCAGGGTGGAAGGTTCACGACTCATCGATCTGGCTTGGAACCTTCAACCTGCTCACCCTGCAACTCGTAACTTTCTGGGAGACCATCTGTGACCAAAAGCAGCGTTGAACTGCGCGCTTACGCCTTTCTCGACACCCTCCAGCCGCAGTACGCGGCCTTTTTAGGCACCGTCGCTCAGGGCTTCTTGCCGCGGGCCGGGCAGGCCGCCCTCTACGTCGAGATTTCGCCGGGGATCGAGATCAACCGCATCACCGACATCGCCGTCAAGAACACCGACGTCCAACCCGGCATGCAAATCATCGAGCGCTACAACGGCTTGCTCGAGATTCACTCCGACAGCCAGGCAGAGGTCCGCCGGGCCGGCGAGGAGATTCTCGCCGCCCTCGACCTGCAGGAGAGCGACCGCATGCGACCGCGGATCGCCACCAGCCAGGTCGTGCGACGTATCAACCCCTATCACGCCCAGTTGGTCAATCGCACGCGCCACGGCAACATGCTCATCCCGGGCCACTCACTCTACATTATGGAGTGCGAGCCCGCCGCCTACGCCGCGCTGGCCGCGAACGAGGCCGAGAAAGCCGCCAACATCAACATTCTCGAGGTTCGTTCCTTCGGCTCGTTCGGACGCGTCTATCTCGGGGGCGAGGAAGCCGATATCGACGTCGGCTGGCGCGCCGCCGTCGCCGTCCTCGAATCGACCAGTGGCCGCGAGCCCACCCGCGCCTGATTTAGTGCTGAGCGCGGAATCCGGCGCGATTGAGTCCTCGGAACCCCGCCTCAGCCCTCAGCACACAGCACTCAAAACTTCACAGGAGGCACTCTTACATGGCACAGCTTGCCCTTGGGATGATCGAAACCAAAGGCTTCGCCGCGATGGTCGAGGCGAGCGACGCGATGGTCAAAGCCGCGAAGGTCGAGTTGGTCGGCTACGAGAAGATCGGTGGCGGCTACGTGACGGCTATCGTCCGTGGCGACGTCGCGGCGGTCAAGGCCGCACTGGAGGCCGGCGTTCGGGGCGCCGAGAAGGTCGGCGAGGTCGTCAGCGTCCACCTCATCGCGCGCCCGCACGAGAACGTGGATGACGTTCTTCCACTGAGTCGCAGGCCTGCCACCCCGGGCGGGCAGGAGCAAACGCCCGCCCCATGAAGATCGGGCGTGCCCACAAACCAGTGAGTGAATCCATTGGCTTCTCGGTCACGCTGTGAGGAACTCGCATGCAACTTGCACGTGTCGTCGGAACCGTGGTCAGTGAGCGCAAGACGCCCTCCATGCAAGGGCTGAAATTTCTGGTCCTGCGCCTGCTCTCGGTGGACGGTCAAGAAACCAGCAGTTACGTCGTTGCCGCGGACGCGGTCGGCGCCGGGGTGGATGAGGTCGTGATGTACGCCAGCGGCAGTTCTGCCCGCCAGACCGAAATCACCAACAACCGCCCGTGCGATGCAGTTGTGATGGCGATTGTAGACGAATGGGAAGTCGGCGGTGAGACCCGCTTCCGCAAGGTCTCGGCCGATCATCCCTGGGCTTCATGAGTTGCAGGTTGGACAAGGTTGAAAGTTGAAGGTGAAGACGGCGCATTCATGTTGTTTCGCGACGAGCAGTCGTGGTCCAGCATTGAGACAGCATTGTTCAACCTGTAACCTGTAACCTGCTAACCCGCAACCAGAGTTGGGGTGTTTATGTCACTCTCTGAGCGCGAGATTCAAGCGATCATGCAGCGCGTCCAGAGCCGCGTCGGCGGTGCGAGCCGGACCGGTCCTGAAATCATCGTCCGCAGCATCGACGAGCAGCGACTCGGGATCTTCCGCGACATCGACAGCGCAGTGACGGCGGCCCGTCGCGCCTTCGAGCAGTACGAACGTCTGTCACTCGACGCCCGCAAGGTGATCATCGCGGCCATGCGCGAGAAGATGCGTCAGTATGGTACCGAACTGGCGCATGAGGCCCACGAGGAGACCGGCCTGGGCCGCAGCGAGGACAAAATCAAAAAGAATGCCCTCGTCACCGACAAGACGCCAGGGCCGGAAATCCTTGCAACTGAGGCCTGGAGTGGGGACCACGGGCTCACGATCGTCGAGCGGGCGCCCTTCGGCGTGTTTGCGGCGATTACGCCCACGACCAACCCGACCTCGACGATCATCAATAACTCGATCTCGATCCTCTCTGCGGGCAACTCGGTTTGCTTCAACGTTCACCCCAACGCCAGGCGCGTCTCCGCCAGGAACATCCAACTGCTCAACCAGGCCATCCAGAGCGCCGGTGGGCCGGCGAATCTGATCACAGCGATCGCTGAGCCAACCATCGAGAGTGCTCAGGCGCTGATGCGCCACCCGCTCGTGCGGATTCTCCTGGTTACGGGCGGCGGTGGTGTGGTCACCGAGGCCATGCGCAGCGGAAAGCGCGCGATTACCGCCGGGCCGGGCAATCCGCCAGTTGTGGTAGACGAGACCGCCGACATCGAGCTGGCGGGCGAGAAAGTCGTCTTTGGCGCTAGCTTCGACAACAATGTGATCTGCACTGACGAGAAGGAAGTCTTCGTGGTGGACAACGTGGCCGATGCCTTGAAAGCCGCCATGCAACGCCACGGGGCCTACCTGGTCGAGCGGAGCCACGAGGTGCGGCGGTTGGAAGAGACCATCTTCCGCGAGATGGCCGGTCCCTTCGGCGTCAGCAAGATGCGCAACGAGTGGATCGGCAAGAACGCCGGCGCCATCCTCCAGGCCGCAGGCATCAACGCACCGCGCGACGTCCGCCTGGCGTTGGTAGAGGTGCCGCTGGAGCACACCCTGGTCTGGACTGAGCAGATGATGCCGGTCATGCCGCTGGTCCGGCTGCCGAGCGTGGATCAATGCATCGACCAGGCCGTCAAGGCCGAGCACGGCTTTGGCCACACGGCCTCGATGTTCTCGAAGCACCTGGATCATCTCAGCCGCATGGCCCGCGAGATCAACGTCTCGATCTTCGTCAAGAACGGTCCCACGCTGGCCGGTCTCGGCTACGGCGGCGAGGGCTTCACTTCGTTCAGCATCGCCAGCCCCACCGGCGAGGGAATGACGACCGCCCTCAGCTTCAGCCGGCCGCGGCGCTGCACGTTGGTCGATCACTTCCGGATCGTCTGATCTACACTACAGAAAGGTCGTATCGATGGCGAGAGAGCGCTCAATCCGAGCATTCTTGACTAATCTCGATCAGCCGATGCCGCTCCCGGAGAAGGTCTCCGGGCTCACGCGGAACCTCTGGCGCCGGGTCGCCCTCCGCCAGGCGTGCTGCGGCCACCCTGGGGAGCCCGGCTGCTGACAGGTCGATCACCCGTCCGGTTCGGACGGCCACCACCACGGCCCTGGTCATCATCATCACTAACACGCGAAGGCAGAGAGAAGCGGGAAAATTGTGACGCGCTTCGCGCGTGACAATCTTCCCAGATTCACATGCTTTCCCTGGAAGCCACGCAGCACCCACCGTGCTCCGTCCTGAGACAGCTTGCCCATGACCGCTATCGCTCTCCTCGAATTCGAGAGTGTTGCCCGCGGCATCGTCGCCGGCGACGCTATGATCAAACGCGCCCCCCTGGCTCTGCTGCGCTGTGGCACCGTGCAACCCGGCAGATTCCTGGTGCTCGTCGGCGGGGGCGAGGCCGAGGTCGACGAGGCACTGACCGCCGGTCGCGAGTTCCCTGGAAGCCACGCAGCACC
>DOUV01000028.1 GCA_003520455.1 Chloroflexota bacterium
TTGACGAACACGTTGTAGGTGGTCTCGAAGGAAGCGCCCTGCATGGCGGAAGCGGCCATCAAGCCGGGCGCGATGTATTCGATGTACGAAAGGCCGTTGACCCCGCGCCCCACGAACATGCCCAGCCCCAGCCCCATGCCCAGCAGGTAAAGCACCGGGTCAAAGAAGTTGGGCAGGATGTTGGTCATCCAGGTGTGGCCATACTCGGTAAGATTCCGCCGCCAGACGGATACGGCCGTAGTAAGGCTGATGTCACCGGGAAGCTTCATGCGGCGCGGCCTCCAGACGAACAGCGAATAACCAATAACCAATTTTCAATTACCAATTCACATGCAGCAGCCGCCTCAATTGGAAATTGGTAATTGGTTATTGGTAATCTGCCGTCGCCGTTCATTCCGCCAACCCTCGGCCTGTGATCTTTAGAAACACGTCTTCCAGTGTGCTGCGGCGGATCAGGGTTTCGGCGTCGGGCAGCAGGTGCGCGGCCTTGGCCACTACCTCTTCGCCGTTGTCTACATATAGAAGCAGGCGGTCCTGATGACGCTCGTGGCGTTTGGCGAGGGCGGTCAATTCTGCCAGTTCCGGCCGCTCGCTTACGCTTCGCGCTCCATTCGCGATGTCGACTTCCACCACGTGGCTGCTGACGTGCTGCTTGATCAGATCGCGCGGCCGGCCTTCGGCCACGATCTTGCCCTTGTCCATGATCACCAGCCGATCGCACAGCTGCTCGGCCTCGTCCATGTAGTGGGTCGTCAGGACCAGCGTCACGCCGCGTTGCTTGAGGCGATACAGGCGATCCCACAGCAGGTGCCGGGCCTGGGGATCGAGCCCGGTCGTCGGCTCGTCGAGCAGAAGCAGGACAGGCTGAGTGAGAAAGGCTCGGGCGATAGCAACTTTTTGCTGCATGCCGCGGCTCATCTCCTCCATCGGCTCCGTAACCGCTTCGCGCTCGATGCCGAGCCGCTGCAGGATCTCGAAGGTTTGCCGGCGGGCTGCGACTGGGTCCACACCGTAGAGTCGCGCGGCGTACATCAGATTCTCCAACGGCGAGAGCTTCTTGAAGAAAGCGGCGTCGACACTGACTCGGTTCAAGAGGCGCTTGACAGTGCGCTCGTCTGCCAACACGTCGTAGCCAAAGACAGTGATCGTGCCACTGTCGGGAATCAGCAAGGTGGAGAGCAACCGCACGAGGGTGCTTTTCCCACCACCGTTCGGGCCAAGAATACCGAAGATCTCGCGCCGGTGAACCTCAAAGCTGACATCATCTACGGCGCGGATGCTGCGCTTCTTGTGCTGCACAACACCATTCGCGCCGGTGAGGCGCTGCCAAAGCCGGCCCGCTTTTTCCTCCACACCGAAGGTTTTGACGGCGTGGCGGACGCTGACAGCAGGCAAACTGGGATCGAATTGTACGGGAATCATACCGGGCCTCCTGAGCAGGATACGTACCGCTACAAACTACTGCTGCCCGCCCAACAAAAAAGCTGTGGGCGGGGAACCACCCACAGCGCGATCGGTCTTCGTGATACTGTGGGTGGTGCACGGGAGTGGCGCCGCCCACAGCAGAGAGGATGTCAGACGATCAATCTCTCCGGGCCGCGGCGCAGACGACCACCAGGCAGACCAAGGCCGTAACCGGCTCCAAGCGGCCGGCGAACCTCGATATAGCCAAAGCGGATTCGGGTAAAGCGCATGCTTGTGCGACCTCCAAAGGAAACCGTGGAATTGTAAGCGCAGTATATCAGAGGTCGAGGGTCACTGTCAAGGCGAAAGAGACAGTCGAGTAGGGCAATCGCATCTTATTTGGCCTTTCCTGCGGTGAGGACTTTGAGCAGGTAATCGGGGTCCCAGCCAGCGCGGAGGCGCTTGTTCTTGACGCCGAGCTTGGCGGAGCGCTCATGTTTCAAGAGATTGAGGGCGATATGGCGCAGGATCGCCAAGTTGTGCGGGGCATGATCTTTGCGCACGCGGGAGTGATCCTCGCCACAAGCCACATCGAGGACCCAGTGCCGGCGGTTTTCAATGCCCCAATGGCCGCGGACCGCCGCCAAGAGGCGGGCGGCATCGTGCGGCAGGCTGGCGATGAAGAAGCGCGTTTCAACGGTGGTCTCTTGGCCGACGGTCCGTTCCGCCTCAACCTTGACCACGGTGTGAAGCTGGGGCCACTGGTCGCGATCCCGGAGAGAGAAGAGAAAGTCAGGATCGGCGATGGCCCAGCAGCGCCGTTTCTCAAAGCGTCCATGCCCGCGGGAGAAGGTTTCGTGGAAGTCGGACACGACCGGTTGAAAGTTGATCACCTCGGCGTAGGCAAACAGGTCGGTCAGTTCCTGGAAGAGCTGGCCCTGGTTCGCCTTGACGGCCAAGACATAGTCCGCCCCGCCGTCCACGATCTGCTGGGCAATCGCCTTTTGGCAGCCCATCGCATCCACCGTGACGATGCACCCGCTGATGTCCAGCAACTTCAGCAGGGCTGGGATCGCCGGAATCTCATTCGACTTTTCGTCAACCTTGACCTGGCCGAGCACCAGTTGGTTCTCCGTGGCCCAGGCACTCACCATCTGAATCGCCCCCTTCCCGGCGGCATGATCGTACGAGCCTCGCACTTGTTTGCCATCCACGGCGATGACTTGGCCGTCGGTCACTTCACCCCGCGGGGTGCCCCCAAGCGAGATCGTCTCGTAGGGGTATCCCCCGTAGGGGACAAACACCGCCTGCACCCAGGAGAGAAAGCAGCTCTGGAACTGCTCCGGATCAAGCCGACTGAAGACCCGCCCGAAGGTGTCATGCGACGGAATCCCGTTGGACAATTCCAAGAACTCTGCCAGCCATTCGCGCTTGGCGTTCCCGAACGCTTCTATCGAGACCCAATCATCCGCCCCACAAATCGCCCCGCAGATGGCAATCACCACAATGTCGATGAGTTTGTGCCGCTTCGTGCGGTCGATCCGCGGATCTTCCAACGATCCGAAGTGCTCAATCAGCCCCGCGCTCGTCTGGCTTTCCATCGATGGGCTCCTCTCCTTGCTCTGGCTGGAGCCCTATCTTACCCGACTCCCATTTAGATGCGATTGCCCTAGACAGTCGAGACAGTCGACGGCACCGACCTGGCGCTCCTCGTCGCCTCCCAACCGATGGATGTGAGCGCTTCTCATGCTCCATCCTTTAGCTACCTCACCGCGCGAATCGCAGGTCGGGCACCCTCTGGCAATCTCTTGACACCAGAATATATGTTCTATATACTGGCGATGCGGCTATGGACCGGGCGGTTCTTCACGTTGCGGGAGCACGTATGAGCCTCAGACAACATGTTGCTTCGCGGTGGGGTACCGCCCGTGGCCCGCTCGAAAGCGACGGCCAGAGGCATGGTTGAACTCCACGCCGATGCTGATCAGATCGAAGCGATCTTGCGTCACTACCAGGTGGATGCGCGCATCGATGGTGGTCTGCTCGGCCCAAATGTAATCCGCTTTCACCTGCGGCTGAACGGTCGCTCGGAGGCGACGCTGGCTTGCATTGATGCGCTCACGCCCGAAATCGCCCGCGCGCTCGGTCGTCCCAGTTGCCGGTTGCGAACGCGGGACGGCGTGGTCTTTCTAGAAGTGCCGCGCCTCCCTCCGCCGGCCAATGCGTTGTTGTTCGGCGATCTGAGTGCGCGGGCCGGCGAGCCTCCCGCAGATACGGCTATTTTGGGCCTCATCGGTGATGGCCGTCCGCTCCTCTGGCGGCTCAGTAATCCGGCTATATCCCATGTACTGGTCTACGGCGCTCAGGGTTGTGGCAAGACGACGCTGCTCCAGGCTCTGGCGTTGAGTCTGGCGCAGGTTCAACCGGCCCGCCGGTGGCGGTTGGTGCTGCTCGGCACTCGTGATGAGTTCGCTTCGCTCGCAGCACTTCCCCATACCTGGGGCCACAGCACCAGCCGGGAGGCCGCCATCGGCTGGCTCGTCCGCCTGACAACAGAGCTGGAGCGGCGGCTCGCAGAGCGGCAGGGTCATCCTACGATAGAGCCGCTGCCCCGCGTCCTCGTTCTGGTGGATGAAGCAGCGAGCCTGGCGGCCCTCGGAGGTGTGACGGTGCGGGTCGCTCTGGCAAGGCTCCTGGCGCAAGGACCCGACGCTGGACTACACGTCGCCGCTGCCACCGCCGAGCCTGACGCATTGGGACATCTGGTCCCGGCCTTCCCGCTTCGTGTGGTTGGTCAGTCACCGAGTTCAGTCGACTGGAAGTGCGGCCAGTTCAGTACAGTGGCTGATGGGGTCGAGCCAGTTCGTTTTCGAGCGGCGTGGGTCTCCCCGCGCGATGTTGCACTGACGATCGCTCGGTGGCAGCGACGGCGCCCACGTGTGGCCGCCAGAGAAGTGGCCGAGAGCGAATCTCAGTTGGTTCCCGAGATGATTTTGTCAAGGAGGGTACGGTGCAGGGCGTGAAGTGGGCGACTATAGCCTTCGGTGTGACGCTCGCACTCATAGTGGGTCTGCAGGGCGACGCACAGCGCCTGGCTGTTGGTGCGGGGATCTTGATCGGCATGGTAGTGATGCTGCCGCTGACTGTGGGACTCCTCCTGACCCTGGCTGCTTATCGGCCGTCGAGCCAACGGATTGCCGAGGGGCGCAGCCGGGTTGTCGAGCGGCAGACGACACCTGCGGTGACGGCGAGGACGCGGCGGAGGCGCGGATGGACCCACGTAGCGTCCCTCGCTGTCTGTGAGAAAGAAGGGCACGCTGACCGTGGGGGGCTCAGGCCTTAGAAGCCCGCGGTACCTTTTGGAAGGTGGTCCGTTCCTGGACGGTGCGGGGGAGACCGGTGTGGAGGGCAGGAACTGGTTGCGTTGCTCCTGGCCGGCGGAGCGGATGTGAACGACCAGCAACATGGCCCACTCCATGAAACGGCATAGAGCGGGAATGCGGCGATGGTGGTGCTTCTCCTCGACAACGGTGCTCATCTCAACGTGGAGAACAATGCAGCCAGGACGCCACAGGCTATGGCCCCCGAGGAAAGGCACACCGCTGTGGCAGCCCGCCCTGCTCCGGCAGCGGGGCCACGGCGTAGTTCTGGCGCGAGGTGGAGTCTGGCCCTACCGTCGTCGCAGCGCGATTTATTGTCTTTAGGTAAGCCTACCCGATGTGAGAGGAGAAGATCGCATGCAAATTGGACTTCTATGGTTCGACGATGACAAGCAGCGCCCGGCGGCGGAGAAGATTGCGCAGGCGGCTCGCCGCTATCGGGAAAAGTTCGGGCGCGCGCCAACGGTTTGCTTTGTCAATCCGAGTGAGCCCATCGAGTCGGAGCGTGTGGGCAACGTGGTGGTGCGGACGCTGCGTACCGTCTTGCCCCATCACTTTTGGATCGGTGTCGAGGAGCGGGTGGAGAGCCTGCCGGAAGCAGCCTGATTCTGCACCGCGACGGCGTCACCCAGCGACAGCCGGATGATGTGGGCGCGGCGGCCGTGCTCCGATCCCGGCTTGTGCACCAGAAGCGCGGGGGTGGTGGACCGGAGCGCGGCTCAGCGCCCGCTGGCCAGATCGGCGACGAGCAATTGCAATCCCAGTTCGGGTTCGGTCTGGCCGGTCTTCATAGCCTGATCGGCTTCAAGGAGCCGCTCGAACGCCGCTTCGAGGCTCTCAAGTGAGAACTTTCCGACTTGCTTGAGGGTCTTTTCGACGATGAACGGGTGCAACGCAAGTTTCTGGCGAATCTCGGTGGAGGTACTCCCAAACTCGCTCAACTCCCTGACCTGGAGCAGGATGCGTATCTGGCGAGTGAGCATGAAGTGGAGGTATGGCGGCGCCGCCCCCTCTGCCAGGAGCTGTTGGAGGCTCGTCAGGGCTCGCCGGGGGTCGCGCTGGCTGATGGCGTCCATCAGGCCGAAGATATTTGCCTCAGCCGTGTAGGGGACCAGCAGTTGGACGGTCTCGCTCGTGATGGTCTCACCGCCGGCGTACGTCACCAGCTTGTCGATCTCGCTGTCCAGCAAGCGCAGATCATCGCCGACGAAGGTGGCCAGTTCCGCGGCGGCCCGGGCATCGATCTGGCCACTTTTCTGGCGGGTGCGAGCCTGAATCCAGCGCGGGAGCGCCTCGCGCTTGGGTTTCTCGAACTCGCGAATGACACCCTTTTTGGCCTCGGCGAACTTCACTGCGCGCTTCCACAACGCCGTGCGCTTGTCAATCTTCTCCCCTTCGATGAGGAAGAGGCGCGCGTGCGCCGGTAAGGTTCCGAGGTAGTCAGAGAGTTGGTCTGCGAACTCCTTCGGCCCGCCTTTCAGCCGCTCTAACAAGCCCTCAACGATCACGATGCGGCGCTCCGCCAAGAAGGGAATTGTATCGCACGAATGGCGCAATTCGGGGAAGGTGGTTCTACGCCCGTCGAGCCGGGTAGTGTTGAGTTCGGCCATTGCCGGATCCGGGACGCGTGACAGAATCGCGTTCAGGGCCTCGTCGCGCGCCAGGTCATCAGCGCCGTAGAAGATGTAGAACATGGGGAGTAAACCGTAACGCTCTTACTGGGATCGTGTGTACTGGGAGGGCGAGGACATTGTTCTCGCCCTCCCGGCACAATATACTCTCATGTGAGCGTTGCGCTTTAACCATTGACCGTGACGAAGTGGATGACAAGATTCCCCCGCTCCGTGCGCTTGATGGGGCCAAGCGAGAGGCGGCTGGCGTCCGGGCAGGTCGTGATTTTCTCCTGGACCAGGAGACCCAACGGCTGGGCGACGATCATCGCGGCCGTGGCGGCCATGACGACCCGAGGGAGCTTGTTCAGTGGGCTCTCACGGCGCCCGAGCGAGGCGGATGCGAGGAAGGAGCTGAACCCGGTCAGCAGCCCCGCCACCGCCAGGTTGGTGCCGCAGCGCGGGTGAACCGCCAGCTCAGCCTGGCCGGCTCGCAGGCGGCGCAGGGCCTCCTCGGCGCAGGCGCGAACCTCATCGGTCTCAACGTCACCGTATAGCCAGAAGCCGCTGGGGGTGGAACGGCCGATGATGCGCAGGTTAGGATCGCGCGTGCTCATCAAAGTGATTGTGGCATGCTCCAGTGCGTGCACGCGGCGGACCTTGCCCACGCCGGGCAGCTCAAGCAACGTCTCGCGGATACTCATTGGATTGAACCTCTTATACTAGCAGGAGTAGAGAGCCGCTCCCTTCCGGCCTCGAATGCCTGGTTCGTCCGTTGAGGAATGGAGCGGCTCTCGCCGAAGGAGTGTCTATCCTTAAAACGGCCGCATCGTCTCGTCAATCTTGGCCCAGTCATCGAGGAAGGCCTCCAGCCCGCGATCAGTCAACGGGTGCTTGACCAGCATTTCCATGACCTTAAAGGGCATGGTGGCGATATCAGCGCCGAGTAGGGTAGCGCGAGTGACGTGCATCGGGTGGCGGATACTCGCCGCTAACACGTCGGTGCGGAAGTCGTAGTTTGCCTTGATCTGCACCAGGTCGGCGATGAGGTCCATCCCCTCGTTGCCGATATCGTCAATCCGTCCCAAGAAGGGGCTTACGTAGGTAGCGCCGGCTTTCATCGCCAGCAAGCCCTGGTTGGCCGAGAAGACCAGCGTCATGTTGACCGGGACACCCTCACTGGTCAGCCGGCGGGTCGCCGCCAGACCATTGGGTATGCAGGGAATTTTGGCGATGATGTTCGGCGCCCAACTCGTCACGAGTTTGGCCTCGCGAATCATACCCTCAACATCGGTGCTGACAGTTTCAGCGCTGACGGTTCCCCGGTCGCCAATGATCTCTGAGATGGCCAGGATGTTGGATTTGAAATCGCGCCCGGCCTTGGCCGCTAGCGACGGGTTGGTCGTCACGCCGTCCAGAACGCCCCACGATGCCGCGGTTCGAATCTCGTCGAGAACGGCTGTGTCGAGAAAGAGTTTCATCAGTTCCCCTCCTGCGGACCGGCAGGACCGGTCCGCGATCCCCTCAAGCGACAGGACCAGCACGCGTCATTGTTCTTGCGGTACTCTAGCCCACCCCGAGCACGATTGTCAACCTCGGCAGGGCGACTCAATTGTTCCGGTGCGAGGCACCTTGCGACGGCTCCTATGGGCACTTGCACTTCAGTCTCAGCCTCGATCGAGTGCGGCCATTTGAACGCCCACTCACTCCTCCTCCTCGAGTGAGCCTCCCTCGTCCACCGGCGGATGGTACTCGGGTTGGACGCCGTAGGGTGTCGACTCGACCTCGACCGGGTGCCAGGACTCGCTAACGGGCTCCACTGGAGGACCCTCCGACCGCAGGCGTTCGAGTTCCGCTTGAGTAAGCGACTCGTTGTCGAAGACCCCTTTGAGCAACTCAGCCCCCTCGGGCGAGGAAACGTGAGCTTTCACCAGGTAGCTCCCCGGTTGAACCTGTTTGACGTAGCGTTCCAAGGCGGCTTCGTACTCGTGGTCGTCCGGACCGATGAGAGAGATCTCGGTGAGCGGTACGCCGATGGCACGCAACCGCACCACAGCGCGCTCAGCGCTGACGAGATCGGGGAAGGTGCGCTGGACGGTCATCACGGTTGATTGCTCCTTGAGTCATTCGAGTCAGTGCGCTCGGCCCCAGCCGCACCGAGGTCGGCCTCCTCCCGCTGCCACAGGTAAAGTACCGTCGCAGTCCCCAGCGCGAATCCGAGCAAGAGCCCTCCCAGACGCGCCGCGGATTGCCACGAGCGTGGGCCAGGCTCACCGGTGGCCAGGCGGGCCAGTGTCGCGGGAAGGTCATCGAAACTGGTTAGCAGGGGGTCGCGGAAGCCCATCTTCTTGCGAAGACGGTCGCCCCAGAAGTGGCCGGAGCCGTAGTGCAGCTGTCGGAGACCGGGGAAAGCCGTGGCTGGCTCGCGGCCGGTGATGAGAACGGCTTCGGCCGGGCCCACCCCGAGCTCAGCCAGGGCCCGTTCCACGGCCGCCGTCGGGGATGGTGGCGTCGTGCCGGCTGCGCTGCAGACCGTCGCGATCAGACCGGCGAGCCCCAGGCGCGCCAGGTCCTCCCGAACGGCGTCCGCGGGGGTCCCATCGAGGGCGGCGATGGCCAGGCGATAGTCGGGGGCGAGACGGCGCAGCGTGGCGTGCACGCCAGGCTCGGGGCGGCTCTTCCCTACGCTGGGCCAGTCACGCACGAGCGTCTCGCCGTAGTCGAAAAGCACGGCCCGGATCGGGCCATTCATTCTTCTTCCTCCTCCAGTTGCTCGTCCTGGAGGGCGCGCAGTTCCTCGACGAGGTGCAAGTTCATGGACTCCGCCTTCCCGGCGGCGCGCGCCCGGCTGGCGCGGTCCAGTTCGATGGCCAACTCGACGCTGACGTTGAGGCGCACGACAGTGGGTGAGGGAAGCGCCTCGATCGTATCGGCCGGGATGGTCAAGAGCACACCAGCCGCCCGGTCAACCACCAGGAAGGCTGGTTCGTCTGGCCGGTCTTCGAGCGGCACGACGGTGATCAACCGGCCAAGCGGTCCATCCGTCGCTACGACTTCGGCTCCAGGTTGGATGGGTGTAGCCATTCGTACCTCCTGTGCAGTCTGGACCATAGCGAGTAGGACTCTGCATCTCTGTGTTCCTCATTCTGAAGGCCCCACAGAAATTGGTGGAGCACCTATCATGCCACCGGAGCGCTCGGTGAGGCCTAAGTTGCCGGGCGCCGGTGATCTTGCCGAGCATGCCGCTCACGCCGCCGGCGGCAACAACGGCAGCTGCTCACCCGCCGCCGTGTGGACCTGGCCGTCAGCGGTGTAGCACGTCAGCGGGGCGACGGCGACCTCCCAGGCTGTGCCATTCCAGATGGCCGCCGCCATCTCCGGCAAACCGAGCAGACAGAGACCCGCCTCGAGGTGCGGGCGGAGGCGCGAGACGCGCTCGTCCTGTCCCGGCTGGTGGTGAGGCAAGGCCACGACCGGAACCAGGTCCAGCGCCGGGACGAGGTCGTCCTGGCGGGGCCGCCACATCCGGCGACCGAGGACCATCGCGCCGGCGCTGGAGCCAGCGAGGGCCAGAGTGCCGGCACGCAAGCGGTCGTGGATGGTGGCCCAGGCGGGGGTGGTGCGGAGCGTTTCGAGGAGGTAGACGGGATCACCGCCGGCAACGTAGAGCAGATCAGCCGCAGCGACCTGGTCCAGAATCTCAGACCGCGCCGCATCGGCGCGGTCGAGAAGGAGCAGCGGCGTGCTGGTGGCGCCCAACGCCGCAAAGTGGCGGACTCCATTCTCGGCGGCCAGGAGCGGTTGGGAGAAGCGTGCAGCGGTCGGGAGGATCGCCACGCGCGCCGTGCGGCCAG
>DOUV01000602.1 GCA_003520455.1 Chloroflexota bacterium
GTCAGATTCATTTGGAAAAGGGCGAAAGCGCGCACTCCAAACAGGCACCCCGCCACTTGCACCAATTCGCCAACCGTGTCATATGAACGCATCATCGTACCCTGATCCCCAGCCGTGAAGATCATCCGCGGGACGTGAGCGTCTGCATCCCGCCTCACGCCGTTGCGTCGTTGGATGAGCGCGTCACCGGCCACAAGGTTCGAACCCTTCAGGGCTCGGCTCCTCCGGCGTCGAGACGACCCCGAGCTCGGAGAGGAGCCCCAGCATATCGTAGTTGGTCCAGGCCTCGGCGATTTTGCCGCCGACGAGGCAGAATATGGTGATGCCGGTCGTGCTCACCCGCGTGCCAGTTGCCGGAATGTGCCGGAGGTTTCCTTCGTGGGTGCCCTCGGCTCGCCAGCGGACGACGACCTTGTCCCCCTCGGCAATCACATCTTCGAGGACGAACCTGAGGTCGGGGAAGGCAGTGCGGTATGTCAGGACCAAATCGGTCACGCCGGGCGGACCGGGGGCCACCCAAGGGTTGGCGGGATCGTGGTAGCTGAAGTCATCGGCCACATTCTGATCCACCACGGCGAGGTTGCCCCAGTTCCAGACCTCATCAAAGAAGTTGGCAATACGCGCCAGGTTTCGTTCTACTGCCATTTTGGGCCTCCCTGACAGCGTCGTTGATGAGACGATCCAGCTCGAGGTCGTTGTGGCCTGGATCGTGATGAGACAGGACGAGGTGTTTCACCCCCGCCGGGGCGCCGAATCTCTACATCCGGCCGCTCAAACGTCGGGTGTGAGAGGTGCGACGCAACTGGACACAGGGGCGGCCCCGCGCGGAAAGAGCAAGAAGGGCACCAATCAGCGAAACTCTGCGTATATCAGGGTCACTCGGGTTCTATTCTCCCGGCGCCAATCAAACCCGATGCTGCTCACGGAAAATGAGCATTGCTCACGACGGCGGACGAACCGGCCAGGTGGCCGCCGGCTTCGGTTCCTCGTTTCACACGTTGTACTCGATGCCCCGGCGCCGCTCTTTGCGCTCCCGACTCTCCTGCTCGCGGATCTTCTCCCACTCTGGACGCTGGTCTTGCGCCTCGACAAGCTGTTTGAGCTCGAAGATCTGGTCGCGAAGGAGGGCCGCCTTCTCGAACTCGAGCTCCTTCGCCGCGGCACGCATCTGCTTCTCGAGGTCTTCGATCAGGCGGCGCATCTCGTCGGCCGGAAGGGTCGCCGGGCTGAAAGCGTAGCCCTCCTGCTGTTCGGCCACCTGGCGGACCCGGTCGGTCAGATCACGAACGGCCTTGGCGATCGATCGCGGCTCGATGCCGTGCTTCTCGTTGTACTGCTGCTGGATCGCCCGGCGGCGATTGGTCTCGTCGATCGCCCGTTGCATCGAGTCAGTGATGGTGTCGGCGTACATCAGCACCGTGCCCTCGACATGCCGCGCCGCCCGGCCGATGGTCTGGATCAGGGCGGATCCCGAGCGCAGGAAGCCTTCCTTGTCGGCGTCCAGGATGGTGACCAACGAGACCTCTGGCAGGTCAAGCCCCTCGCGCAACAGATTGATCCCCACGACGACGTCGTAGACGCCCAGGCGCAGCTCACGCAGGATCTCGACCCGCTCGAGGGTTTGAATCTCAGAGTGAAGGTAATGGACGCGTATCCCGAGATCTTCCAGGTAGCTCGCCAGGTCCTCGGCCATGCGCTTGGTGAGAGTCGTCACCAGAGTGCGCTCACCCCGCTCGACGCGCCTGTTGATCTCACCCACCAGGTCGTCAATCTGCCCCTTGATCGGGCGTACTTCGATCATCGGATCGAGGACGCCGGTGGGGCGGATGATCTGCTCGACCACCTGCTCGCTGTGCTCCAGCTCGTAGGGGCCGGGCGTGGCTGAGACGTAGATGGTCTGGCCGAGATGCGCCTGAAACTCGTCGAAGCGCAGCGGCCGGTTGTCGAGGGCGCTCGGCAGGCGGAAGCCATACTCGACCAGGGTCTCCTTGCGCGAACGGTCGCCGTTGAACATCCCCCGGACCTGCGGGATCGTCATGTGGCTCTCGTCGATGACCATCAGGAAGTCGTCCGGGAAGTAGTCCAGCAACGTCCAGGGCGTCGAGCCGGCCGGACGCTGGGACAGGTGGCGCGCGTAGTTCTCGACGCCCGAGCAGTAGCCGACCTCACGCAACATCTCGAGATCGTAGCGGGTACGCTGCTCGAGCCGCTGGGCCTCAAGCAGTTTATCCAGCGAGTGCAGCTCAGCCAGGCGTTCGTCCAATTCGTGCTCGATGTCGTGGATAGCATCTAGCAGCTTTTCCTGCGGGGTGATGAAGTGCTTGGCCGGGTAGATATCCAGGGCCACGTGGTCGCGCACGATCTCGCCGGTCAGCGGATCCACCTCGGTGATGCGCTCGATCTCGTCACCCCACAGCTCGACGCGGTAGGCCGCCTCCTCGTAGGCGGGCATGATCTCGATGGTGTCGCCGCGCACGCGGAAGGTGCCGCGCTTCAGTTCGTAGTCGTTGCGGTCATAGTGGATGTCGATCAGGTGGCGGAGGAGCCTGTCGCGCTTGCGGGTCTCGCCGCGCCGCAGTTCGACCACGACCTTGCCGTAATCCTCCGGTGAGCCCAGGCCATAGATACACGAGACCGACGCGACGATAATCACATCGCGGCGCGAGAAGAGCGCGGAGGTCGCTGCCAGCCGCAGCCGGTCGATCTCGTCGTTGATCGAGGCATCCTTCTCGATAAAGAGGTCCTTGGACGGGACGTAGGCCTCGGGCTGGTAGTAGTCGTAGTACGAGACGAAGTACTCGACCGCGTTCTGTGGGAAGAACTCTTTGAACTCGGCGTACAACTGGGCGGCCAGGGTCTTGTTGTGGGCCAACACCAGGGTCGGCCGCTGCACGTGTTGGATCACGTTCGCGATGGTAAACGTCTTCCCAGACCCCGTGACCCCCAGCAGCGTCTGGTCTCTGACCCCCTTTTCGAGCCCATCGACCAGAGCCAGGATGGCCTCGGGCTGGTCTCCAGTTGGTTTGAAGTCACTCACCAGTTGAAATGCTGGCATCGCTCTCCACCTCTCTCCATCGTTCGCTACCGCAACCTAAAAGTATAGCTGCCTGGTGCGACGAAGTCGAACGGAGTACGATGCCGGATATCTGGAAAGGCGGCCGCGTACGCTCCAGGTGCCAATCCTCAACGCCCAAGGTTGGCTCACGGGGTTGAGGCTGCTATAATCGGACCGTTCGGCACGAAAGGAACCACCCGATGGACCTGGGCATCAGTGATAAAGTTGCCATTGTCTCGGCCGGGAGTGAGGGGTTGGGCCGGGCCACCGCCCTGCGCCTGGCGCGGGAGGGGGCGCGCGTGGTGATCTGCTCGCGCCACGAGGAGAAACTGTACGCGGCGGCCGAAGCCATCACTGCGGCCACCGGCGCCAGCGTGCTGGCGGTCCCGGCCGATGTGACCCGCCCAGAGGACATCGAGCGGGTGGTGCAGCGGAGCGTCGAGGAGGTCGGGCCGCCGGCCATCCTCGTCAACAACACTGGTGGGCCACCCTCGGGCCAGGTTCTTTCCTTCAGCGACGAGCAGTGGCAATCCGCGTTCGACCTGGTCTTCTTCAGCGCCCTGCGCTTCACACGATTGGTGATCCCGTACATGCGCACGGCCGAGTGGGGCCGAATCGTCAACATCACCTCGGTGACGGTCAAGCAACCGATTGACACCCTGGTCCTGAGCAACGCGGCCCGCGCCGCGGTCGTCGCCTTCATGAAGACTCTGGCCGGGGATGTGGCCAAGGATGGCATCACTGTCAACAGCGTCGGTCCGGCGCCGACCGCCACCAACCGGATGATCGAGTTGATCGAGGCCGGCGCGAAACAGCGTGGGATCTCGCTCGAGGAATCGCGGGCGGCCTGGACGGCGGCGATCCCAATGGGCCGCATCGGGCAACCTGGGGAGTTGGCCGACGTGGTCGCTTTTCTGTGCTCTGAGAATGCCGGCTTCATCACCGGTGTCTTCATCCCCGTCGATGGTGGTCAGACCCGCGCCGTGGTCTGAAGGTTGAATGGCGCGGCAAGATGAGTGGCCGGCAACAGCTGGACGGGGCGATTAGAGCGGTCACCGGTATTGAGACCATTGCGGTTAGCAGCTCGAGCGGGATTTGGCGTCTGCATCAAGGATGAAGGGTATCCTCTTCGCCGGGGGTGCCCAAAATCTGTCACGTCGCAGCCGGTATCCTGGCGGCTGAGCACGGGCTGATTCGGGTGATCGATGAATCGGGTGAGAATTATCTGTCCACGGCTCATTTATTTGCGTTCTGTCGCCGCGGGCTGTCGCCCAGGCCTTCGCGGCAATAGCTCAATCCTGGAAACCAGGCACCTGAAGGCAACGCGCCACCGAGGCCCGTCCCGATGATCGGTCCCATCGCAGTTCTCTCCGACTTACACTTTGGCGAGCCTTTCGCGCTCCTGCGCGGGACAGGTGAGCAGGCCGCGGCCGGGCGGGCGCGCGTGGATGCGCTCTGCGATTGGTTAGCCGCCCGCGGCCCGCTCAAGGCGCTCATCCTGCTGGGCGATCTCTGGGATTTGTGGTTTGCGTCGTTTGCGATGGCGCGTGAGGAGGGCGATTACGCCTTGCAGCAGCTCGGCGCCCTCCCGGCCGAGCGCCTCGTCTATCTCCCTGGCAACCATGATCACCATCTCCTGCTCCAGCACCAACTCCTCGAGCAGATAACCACCCTGCGCGACGACCGGGCCGTCGAAGTGCTGGCCCATACCCAGCGCGACTACACCGATTCGTTCCTGGCGCCGCTCTTCCCGGCGCCTGCTCGGGAGGGGCTTCTCGTTACCTACCCAGACTACGCCATCGAGTACGCCGGACGCCGCTTTGTCTTCCATCACGGCCATCACACGAGCATCGTCCGCGAGGGGCGCGGGATTTTTGCGCTGCCGACCCGCTTCATCTTGCAGCGCCTGGAAGGAATCGGCGTCCAGGAGATGACGCGCTCGGATCTTGAACTGGCCGCGACCGTCTTTTTCGAGATGCTCTACGCCGCGTCGTTTAGTCCGAAGACGCGTGTTCGGATGAACCAGGCCTGGGGGCACTGGTTGACCTGGTCCGCCCGCTGGAGCCGGCTGTGGGGCGGACTGCTGCGGCGCTTGCGGCTGATCTCAACCGAAGCTGTTCGTGGGACGTCCGCCTTCGATGTGGAATTCTTCCAGGACGCCGTGAAGCGTACCCTTGACCTGGCGGCGGCGGAGTACGGCGGTAGTTACCCCTGTGACGTGTACGTCTTCGGGCACACCCACCGGGCCGGGATTGTGACGGCAGAGGACGCCGGCCACGGCGCCGTGACGGTTGTGAACAGTGGGTGCTGGCTCCACGAGCCGCGTAAGGACAACCGCCAAAACGAGGGAACTTTTCTCCTGATCGATCCTCAGCAAGTCGGCCTCTACTTCCAGGCACCCGATCTGACGATCACCCTCCAGAAGTCCCTGCGACTGCCCGCGCTGAAGGACCGGCGGTCCTCCCAAGACGGTGGGTACCCAGGGCTGAATGGCGACTGCGGCACGGAGCAGAGCACGGCGGCCTCCCCGGAGTTGGGCGGGGACGACAAGCGATCATCACAGCGCGACGGCCATGCTATCAGGTAGGGAAATCTCGAGGCGCAGAAAGGAGGAGCCACATGATGCCGGCCAAACTGGCTTCCACCGAAACCAGGTCATCACCGGCGAGGAACTCGCAGCGATTGCGGAGCGTGCATGCTGACCGCGCGCTCACCGATGCCCATGAGTTCGCGGCCAACGATGATCTATCGAGTGACGAGATGTTGCCGGGCTTCGCGGTCAGAGACGGGGATCTGTTTGAGAATTCTGCGCACTTGATCCAACCATGATCGTTGCAACCTGTCGAATCGAACTCGACCTCCCCAGCCGCACGCTGAAGGAGAAGCGCCAGATTCTGCAGTCCGTCGTAGCGCGAATGCGGCGGAGCTTCAACGTTGCGGTCGCCGAGGTGGATCTCAACGAACTGTGGGGCTCGGCGGCGTTGGGGATCGTCACCGTCAGCAACAGCGCCGACTACGCCCAGGGCCTGCTGGAACGAGTTGTGGCCTGGCTGGAAGGATCGCGGCTGGATCTGACGGTTGTGGGCTACGAGATCGAGATTCTCTAGCCGGCAGCACCTGTTGGCCGAGCGGGGCCCTGCGAGGAGGCCTACCATGCGATGGTCGGCGCTCTGGTCCGCTGAAACGGTGGCGGAGCTATTCGATGTCTGGGTCGAGGAAGAAGGTATCGGCTTCCTGTTGACCCTCGCCCACAGCGGTGGCATCGATCCGAGCGTGATGATAACAGTCGCCGATTTAGCGGCTGACCTTGCTCAGGCCCGGCACGAGGAGAAGCCGCTCGCCACTGCGCTCGTCGTCGGCGATCCCGAGCGTGTCCGAGCCGCCGTCTCCCCCGCCGAGATCCGTCTCTTGCGGTTGGCCCCGGTCCGTGAGATGCGCCATACCATCACCAGTCTGGCGAGCCTGGTGGATGGGCGCGTCCTTGCTTACCTGGTCGACCCGCACGGTGTACTCACCGATATCATCAAAGTAAGTGGGCTGGAGCCGGTGCCGAATGCCGGGTTACTCGGCGAGCAGTTCTGTCGCTACCTGCGCCTGACGGAGGTCACCGGCGCCGTGGCGTTCTGCCTGCCAGCGGGCGGGCGACGGGTCAAAGTGTTGGCGGCGGGGACGATCGTGGGAGCATTCGAGCAGGGTGATTGGCGGGTCGAGACGCTCCCTGACCTGGACGAGATCGCCACGCATCTGGTCCACGACGAAGGTTACGATCCTGAGTTGCTGGAACGGATCCTCAATTGCGCTTTCCGGATGAGCGCCCAGAACCTGGGGGCGATCTTTATGATCGGCGACGCCGATGCCATCCTGTTGCGGTCCGACCCGCTTCCAATTGTTGGCGACATCACGGTTGCTACTGCCCACGTCGCCGATTTGACGGATGACGAGTTGATCAACTTTGCGCGCCAGGATGGCGCCACGATCATCGACGTGCGGGGCGAGTTCCGCGGCTGCATGATCATGCTTCGCCCTCAGCCCAACACGCCCGCCGAGATCGAGCTTGGGCGCGGGACCCGCCATGCCACCGCGGCCAAGATGAGTGCTGAAACCCACGCGCTGGCGATCACCGTCTCGCAAGATGGTCCGATCACCGTCTACGATGGCGGGCGCAAGGTCCTGCGGCTCTGAAACGACCACCAACAGCCGGCCGCACCCTCTGACCACGCGTGTTTAATCCACTGTCAACCGTTGAATGGTCGTCTGCTCTCGCAGCCGGGTCACCTCCTCGGGCCGAATCGATCCCTGCCCGATCGTGAGGGCGTCGGCCACGCCGCAGGCCACACCCAGTATCAGCGGCTCGGGCCAGGTCTCGCCCCGCAATCGCCCGGCGACGACGCCCGCGAGCAGTGAGTCGCCGCTCCCAATCGGGTTGACGGATCGAATCGCTGGCGGCTGCGCCCACCAGATACCCTCGCGCCGCACGCAGATCGCCCCCTGGGCCCCGAACGTGACGATGACCGTGCGGGTGC
>DOUV01000797.1 GCA_003520455.1 Chloroflexota bacterium
CCCCCCCCCCCCCCCGCGACCCTTCTTCTCACGCCCCTTCTCCCCGCCTGCCTCCCCTACGCTCCTTCCCCCAGCACCGCCCCCAGGCCCGCCTCTCATTCACCGGGATCGCACAAGAGACGTTGCCCGCTTTGGCGGGAGACGGCCCGCCGGGCCGTCTCCACAGTCGGTCGACGAGAATTTGCACCGACCATCGTACCCTGGCAAGCCATCTCACCAGGTGCCATCAAGCAGCCCGAGCAACCGCCCGGCGACCTCCAAAGCAGCGTTCGGGTGGGCGAGGGAGCGGGCAGCGGTGGCCATCGCGTCGTGCCTTGCTGTTCGCCGGCCACCGGCGAAGAGGTCGCGCAGGGTGGCCTGGATACTGGCGCGATCGGGTGTCAGGCGGCCGGCCCCGCTCGAGACGACCCAGTCCACGTTGCCCTCTTCCTGACCCGGGATGAACCCGGTCACCAGGATCGGCAGGCCCGCGGCGAGCGCCTCACTGAGCGTCCCAGGCCCGGCCTTGGTGACAATCGCGTCGGCCGCCACCATGCGCCGCGGCATGTCGCGCACGAACCCCGTCACAATGACTGGGATCGGCCACTGGCGCTGTTCGAGCCGCTGCCGCAGAGCGACGTTGCGCCCGGTGATGACCATCAGGGCCAGGTCCAGACCGGCCTCGGCGATGGCCCCGGCGTAACCCTCCAGGTTACCCATGCCCTCACCGCCGCCAACCAACAAGACCAGCGGCTTGTGGGGCGGGGCACCGTACTCGGCCTTGATCGCCGCGGCCGCGGAGGGATCGGGCAACGTGGCAAAGCGCAGATCGATGGGCAGGCCCGTGATCACCACCCGCTCTGGCCGGAGCCCTTCCTCGAGTGCATTCTGCCGGGCCGCCTCGCTCGGGACGAAACACCAGTCCGTGCAGCGGCTGAACCAGGATGGGTGGCCGGTCGCCAGGTCGGTCACCACCGTCACGAAGGGCACGCCGGGCCACGTGCGGTTGAGGATGCGACAGGGCCAGCTCGTCGCCAGGGGGTGGACACTCACCACGAGGTCGGGGTTACGGTGGATGAAGAGGTGGCGCATTGTCCGCCCGCCGAGCAACACCTCGATCCCCGCCATGAGCGCTCGCATCGGGCGTGGCTTGGTCGCCCGGAATCCAAAGCCCCAAAACCAGGGGATGGAGTTGACCATCGGGCGGTAGGTGGCCCCGCTGCGGTTGAAGGGAGGCAGGAAGGTCTCGCGGAAGAAATCGACCATCACCGTCCGGACGCCACCGGCCGGCTCGAGGTGCTCGAGCGCGCGCATGATCGCTTCAGCGGCGGCACGGTGGCCGCCGCCGGTGTCGCTCATGAGGAAGAGAATCGTAGGCACGTGGTCAGAGGTTTAGGAATGGAGATCGGTGATCGGATTGTGCGCGCGCTTCAAAGCGATTCGGGCGTTCCTCTGCGGAGTAGTGCGTGTCTCGTGCCCAGGACTCGTCTGCGATGGGGTGAGAATTGTGGTCGCGCGGCGCCAGATCTTCACCATCGTGGCCGTCGCGACCCGATGCGCCGTGAATCTCCAATCTCTCCTCTCCAGATTCGCTCAGTCCTCAGGACGTAGTTCCTGACGATGCGATTGATGCACGTCCCGTCGAGCACCGTCGCGGGTGAAGAGCTGTTCAACCGTCGCCCCATCCAGTTCCGCTTCCAGCTCCGCCCAATGCTCCGCGGCGCGCCACTCGCGCTCGACTTCCTCAGCATGTGCCTCCCGCTCCTCATACCGGCGCGTGATCCAGACCGAGATCGCCGCCAACACCAGGACGCCCATCGCCGTAATGACAGCCACCGGCGGAATGCTGATGCGGTCGGCCAGCGTCCCGGCAAAGAGCATCGGGGGAATGCTGAACAGATTGGCGAGCAAGAACTGCACGCTGAACACTCGCCCCCGGATCCGAGCTGGCGTGCGCTCTTGAAGCATGGTCTGCGCGGGGATGCCGATCGCGGCAAAGCCAAACCCCAACAACAAGGCCAGCCCCGCCACGATGAAGATGAGTTGGGCTGAGCCCTGGAGCACCCATCCGGCCAGACCCAGGGCGCCCACGACGACGCCCTGGCCAACCATCCCGGCGTTGGAGAGCGACTCGCGGCGGAGGCGATGGCCGAAGCGTCCAATCAGAAATGTTCCCAAGACCATCCCGATACCGGCCGGGGCGAAGATGTACACCGCGTCCTCCTGGCTCACCCGCAGGACGTGGGCCGCGAAGTTCGGGGCAATCGTCGCCAGGATCATGACCAGGGTGGCGGTCATCGAGAGGTTCACCATCGGAACCCACAGCATCTTGTGGTCGCGGATGAAGGCCCAGCCCTCGCGAATCTCGCGCAGTGCCTTGCGGACCGCCGAAGGCTCGTTCACAGTAATCGGCTGGGGCTTATCGGCCGGGAGGTGCCGCACCAGCCAGGCAGCGACTGCGTAGAAGGAGGCCACCACGGCGAAGCTCAGGTCGAACTCCCGGCCCGCGCCGAGCAGCAACGCACCGATCTTGACCAGCAGCGGGAAGATGATGATCAAGCCCAGCACCTGCGTCGCCGTCATCGTCAGGTTGAACAGCGAGTTGGCGGTCAGGAGCCGGCGACGGCCCACCAGGAGCGGAATCATCGCCGCTTCGGCCGGGGCAAAGAATTGGCCGATGGCCGACGCGAAAAACGTGATGCTGTACACCCACAGCAGCAAGGGGCGGCCGTGCAAGACGTGCAAGGCCGCGATGTAGCTGAGCGCTGTGAAGATCCGAACCAGGTTGCTGTAGAAGAGGATCCGGCGCTTGGGAAGGCGATCGACGATCACCCCGGCGCTGGCACTGAAGAACACGGCGGGCAGGCTGAATGCCAGGATCATGATCCCCACGTGCCCGCTGGACTGGGTCAAACGGGCAATCATGATCAACTCGACGAAGTGAATCCCGTTATGGGCCGTCTGCGAGAGCGCCTGAGCAAACCAAAGATCACGGAACGACCTGATCCTCACCAACTCGCGAAAGGAGCGCTCGTCGCCGCCCTCATCCTCCCGAACGGCCGTCGGGTCGGGCGCAGCCTCGCCATACTGAGCGTTCTTCAAACTGGACCCTCCACCATCAGGGTGTGCGGGGGGTGTCAGGTGTTTGCGGGGCGGATAACCGCCGCTTCAGACGCTTATTGAAGGTGCGCCGATCAAGGAGAATCCGCCGGCCACAGGTGAGACAAACCAGCCCAATGTCGGCGCCGATACGGACCACTTCCCAGACGTCGCCGCCACAGGGGTGCTGCTTGCGCAGTTGCACGCGCTCGCCGACAGCAATCGGAGTAGGCTGATCTGTCACCACACCCTCGTCGATTAGAGTTTGGTGCAATAAAGAGTCAAATTATAGCATGACTGCCGGGGGCCCACAATCTCTATGATCTGGTGGTGTACGCACGAGTTGTCAGGCAGATGGCGTCGCCGGCAGAACCTAACCCCCCGGCCCC
>DOUV01000045.1:0-2904 GCA_003520455.1 Chloroflexota bacterium
GCGGCTGGCCGGATCACAGAAAAGCGCTCCAAGGATGCTGCCGCTTGCAAGCGGGAGCGGAATTGGAGCGCGACGCGAAAACAATGGCCGTAGGCTACAAGGCCAAAGCGTTGTCTCTGTCGCAGCCCCGTGCTATACTCTTTGGTAAGACACTCCGCTTGCCGAGCAACGGTTATTAACAACCGGATAGGTTCGCCGGTTGCGGTGGCGAGGCTCCCAGCGTGGAAAACCTGGAGAGCCAGCGCTGGACTGCAACCAGCTTCGCGCCTGGGACGGGCGCACGGCCGTGCGCCCCTCCTGGGCAGGGCCCTTGTCAGGGTGCCGATGGTCTCGGACGCGGCGTCACGTCGCGGTGCCAGGGACAAGCCCCCGGGCTTCCCCCCTATGGGGGGCGCCCCTCAGGGCGAGCCGGGGGGAACTGACACTGCCTCTGATGAGCACTGATGACCGGCGGCCATGGCCTCTGCCCGCCGCTTGATCCCGAGCATGCACTTCCGCATCATCACGATGTCTCCGACGTCCAACACCAGACTAAAGATGATCGACGGCGACAGCCACCTGTAACGCATCCGTACCCGTGTGATCAGGCGGGTTCGTTTTTCGTCGAGCGGGTAGAGGCCCCAAGCCCAGGTGACCCACCCTTTGTTATCCCACCACAGGATCCACTGGTTGGCCTGAAAATCTTTCACCCAAAATCCCTGCTTGCCGTTTGGGCTCAGAGGTATGAGATCTCCGACTTTGAGGTGCTGGAACTCGGGGATGATGCGCTCCGCGCTTGGGATGCCAAGGTTATCGACCCAATCGTAACTGTACCACCCAGCCCGCTTGATTCCGATCTGCACCAGCCAGGGCCAGATCACCTCCGGTCGCGCTTCAATGGTCACAGCGCGAGTTGCGTTGAAGGTTGGGCGCTCCACGATATCATCACCCGGCATGGAGCGGGCGACCTCTTCATCGGTTGCCCCCCAGCGTAAGTGCCAGGGACGGATCGCGAGGAGATACGCAGTGATCGCCGCTGTTCCGGCCACGCCTGCCATGAGGAGTTTCGACCTGAGTTGCTCATCCGCCATTTGATGCTCTCCTTCCACGTGGGATGGCCTTCATGGTACGCAGATGTGATCTTCTGGGCATCCGGCGAAGCATTTATTTCTTCCCCCTCATTGGCCGTAGTGGGCAGACCATCCTTTTGGTGAGGGACGGTCACCACCTCGCTCGTCGCAAGAAAGAATCTTTTGGGAGCATCCCGGCAGCCGGCGAGTAGATGGACGGGGAGGTCTGGGCGAGAGATTTCGTGCCAGACGGTGTTGTGAGCAGGCCCGTGCAGTAGTGATGGGCACGAACAGCCGGGATTATTCCTGACCGGATCGAAGGTGATAGAGCCCCTGCATTGGCGCGCGGACTTTGCGCGAGTTTTCCAATCTCTGCACTCAGATCATTGCGTGCATGCTGATGTGGGCGTAGAGCTCAACTGCCACAACCAGCAGGGTCGTGGCGGACAACGCCGCCACCAGGACAATGCGGCGAAGTTCCAATGGCGTCAAGGCACCAAGACCCCCCACTCGCTTGAGCCTGGTGGTGCAGCGTGTAGGTAGAGGTTGGCCGGGCTCGCAAGGGTTGCCAGGATGAGGAGGGGGGATGAAGAGGGCTTGCCCTACGGCTCAAGTTCCTCGCGGCGCCGGCTTGTGGAATGGCTCGGACCCTGCCAGCGCTCGAACAGATCCTGCTCCAACTCGATACCCAACAGATCGAGGACGCGGTTGACGGTCTGGTTGATCACGTCGTCGAGTGTCTGCGGGCGGTGGTAGAAGGCCGGCATGGGCGGGAGCAGGACCGCTCCCATCTCGACGGCCTGGGTCATCAGCCGCAGGTGCCCGAGGTGCAGCGGTGTCTCGCGGGGCACCAGCACCAGCCGGCGACCTTCCTTGAGCGTCACGTCGGCGGCGCGGACGAGCAGGGTGTCGTTGAAGGAGATCGCAATCGCGGAGAGGGTTTTCATCGAGCAGGGGATGACGACCATCCCCAGGGTCTTGAAGGAACCGGAGGAGATGGCGGCGGCGATGTCGTTGACGCGATAGGTTGTATCGGCCAGGGCCTCGACGGCCGCCACGCGATAGTCGGTTTCGAGCAGGATAGTCTGTTTGGCGGCGGTGCTCATGACCAGGTGCGTCTCGACGGTGGGGACCTGGCGCAGGACTTCGAGCAGGCGGATCCCGTAGATGACGCCGCTGGCGCCGCTCATTCCGACGACGACTCTCATAGGGGGCGGACCTCTTTCCAGGGGGCGGTGACCGCATCGATGACACCGTAGAACCAGTGATCCAGCGCCGACCCGGGCCGTGGGGACGGGTGCCCGGGCAGGGCTCCCGGCGCAAAGAAGGCCACCTCGGCTGCGTCCTCCCCGGCTCGGGCTTCGCCCCCGATCACCCGGCCCCGGTAGGCGATGATCAGGACCCCGACGTCGGCCTGTGAGTAAACACCCACCAGGCCATCGAGGGCAACTTCCACGCCCGCCTCTTCATGGGTCTCGCGGATCGTCGCGGCCTCGACCGATTCGTCGATCTCGACATGCCCTGCAGGTGGGGCCCAGTAGCCCTGGAGCGGCGGGTTGGCGCGACGGATCAACAGTAACTGGCCATCACGCTCAACAACCGCCAGCCCGACTGGGACCGGGTTGCGAAAGACGATGAAACCGCAGGCCGGGCAGTGTGGCCGCTCACGGCCGGCGACCGGGCCAACCGTCAGGCGGGTGCCACATCGGGCACAGAATCGGGCGCTCACATTCTAGTCCTTGCGGGGCGCTTGCGGAAGAGACTTTTCCTCACACCTGAAGGATCCTGTTGGCGAATTGGTACACATCGCGAGCGCCGTGTTTGGAGTGCGAGCTTCAGCGCGCTAAAGCGCGCA
>DOUV01000045.1:2914-11396 GCA_003520455.1 Chloroflexota bacterium
ACGAGCCCTTCGTCCGCCCGGGAAGCGATTTCGCCAACAGGATCCTGAAGGACTGAGGGGAAGTCAGGAGATCTCAAGCAACAGATTCCTATCAAGTGCGTTTCCTGTCGATTCCTCTGAGTTCGGCAAGTTCCTGTTGAGTGTCTCAACCCCTCTGCTCTGCAGACCCTGACCGACCACACCTCCACGGTGCGTTCGCAGCTTAATCCTTCCTCGTCCGCACGCCGGTCAGAAGGTTGGCGAGCACGTAGTCCAATGGCCCAGCATTTGGCCTGGCCAGCGTCGGGCGTGGCCGACGGCTCCAGACCGTCTCGGGGCGGCTTTGCAGGGTCATCACATTGTCTGGGAATGGGATGTCGGCGTCAATCGCCCACTCGATATCCTGCGGTGCCCCGTAGTAGCTCTCGATGCGCTTTGCCAGCCTGGCCAGGGCGATGATTTCTTCGTCGCTCAGGCAGAGGCGGGTCTGTCGCTCGGGCGGGACGTCGCGAAATTGCACGCCACGGGCCGTCGGGTCCGGCAGGCACTCGACCAACTTGGGCGAGGCTGTGCGCCGCACGATGTCGAAGGTGACTTTGTCGACCAGGAAGTTGTCGGGCGTGACCATGCCGGCGACGACGGCTTCGCCGAGGCCCCAGCTCGCATCGATGGCAATCTTGGAGCGGTCGCCATTGGCCGGATTGAGGGTGAACATGACCCCGGCCGCTCGGGCGTTGACCATCTTCTGCACTCCGACGCTGATGAGCACCTTCTCGTGGGGGAAGCCCATCTTGTTGCGATAGCCGATAGCTCGGGGAGTGAAGAGGCTTGACCAGCAGATCGCGGTGCGGATCAGGACCGATCCGGCCGAGCAGACCCACAGGGTGGTGTCTTGCTGGCCGGCGAATGAGGCGTCGGGCAGGTCTTCGGCTGTGGCGCTCGAGCGCACCGCGACCGGCAGGTTGGGGACCCCCGATTCCGTCGCGAGCCGCTCGTAGGCGCCGCAGATGGCATCTTCGATCCAGGCCGGGATCGTGGCCGAGCCCATCAATTGCCGGATGGTCCGGCTGGCCACGCCGGCCGCCTCGAGATCCTCCCCATCCACGCCGGCCACGATCCGCAGGATCTCCCGGTCGATGCCAGCTCGCGCCAGGAAGTCACGGTAGGCGGCCGTCGTCACGGCGAAGCCGGGTGGGACGCCAATGCCAGCGCGGGTCATCTCGCCCAGGCTGGCATTCTTGCCGCCGACGTGTGCCAGACAGCTCTTGTCGCAATCCTGAAACCAGAGAACGTACGGTGTCTCGTTCATGGCGTAGTCCCCACCCACTGAGGTAGCAGGGAGCACAGGTCGCACGAGAGTCTCTGTGGTGCTTGCCCATCGTGACGAGCGTTGCCGGACATTTTGCTCCCTGCTACCTTATGAGAGCGCCCCGAAGTCTCAGCCGGCGCCCATTCGTAGCTCGTACTGTCAGTTCAGGACGGTGACGACGCCGGAGGTGCCGTCCACGCGCAGCATCTGGCCGGTCTTGACCGTCTTGGTGCCGAACCCGGTGCCGACGACCGCGGGCACGCCGTACTCGCGGCAGACGATGGCGGCGTGTGACATCATGCCGCCAATGTCGGTGACGGCGGCTTTGATGCGAGTGAACGCTGGAGCCCAACTCGGGGTGGTGATGGGGCAGACCAGTATCTCGCCGGGCTGGACATCCTTGAGTTGCTCGACGCTTGTGATCACGCGGGCTGGACCTTCCACGAGACCGGGCGAACCGGCGAAGCCATTCAGTTGTTGCGCCCCCTCCCCATCCCCCTGCGCCTGCGGTCGCAGCCAGTTCTGGATACTCTCGGTCGTGATGCCCCACAGCATGATGGTGAAGGGCTCGGTGACCACCTCGGGGGGCTTACCTAAGCCAGGTGGCGGCGACCACTCGCTCAACTTCTTGAACAGTTCCTTGCGCTTCTCGACCTTCGCCGGCCAGTACTTTGGCCCTCGCGCGGGCGTGCCGACACCCCAGGAAGCGATCAGGTCGTAGAGGGCCTCGTTAATCTCGAAGCGGTGCAGGTAGAAGATGTCGTCGGTTTCTTCGAAGAAGCCGTGCTTGACGAAGAGCCGCCCGAACTCCCGCATCTTGTTCCAGAAGATCGTGTGGTGCCAGTGTTCCACGTAGAAGTTGTGGTTCTCGACGTAGGGGAAGACAGTACGAGCCAGCGCAAGCTGTTCCTGGAAGGCCTTGCGATCTTCGTCCGCCGGGAGCAGTGCCGTGTACTCGGCGGCGAGCCGCTCGCGCTCCTCCTGGATCGCATTCAAGGGTCGGGAGATCTCCTCGCCGGCTTCAATCTTTTCGATGTAGCCGCGGATGGAAACGCACGGCACCGTCAGGTCGTCGATCCAGCTACGATGCAGGTGGTAGAAGCCCGTTCCGGTGGAGAAGTAGAACCAGGGATCTTTGGACTTCTCCAACTCGTCGAGCCACGTCTGCCCGGCCTCCGACTGCTGCATCTCGGCGACGACCTCGTCGGGCCGGACGGTTCGCTTGAAGACATCGGCCACACCCAGCTCGACCGCAGCGCGGGACAACCGCTTCAATTCCTCATCCGGCCGGAAGAGGATCACGTCGATGCCCGAGACCATCTTGGCGACGGTTTGATCGGAAATATCGGGGAAGGCCTGCTTGCAGAAGCCGTAGTAGGTCAGGTACGCGGCGTAGCCCAGGTTGAGGAACTCGAAGTGGAGGTGCCACATCTTGTGCATGTTCTCGATGGCCCGGTTGTAGGCTTCGAGGAGATCGTAGGCACTGGTAATGCCCCGACCTTCGTGCACTGATGAGATTGGCTCCATCTCGGGCAAGTCCGGGACGCGAACGGATTGCAGTTCGCGGATAGTCGCCTCGGCCTTCGTTTTCCACTGCTCGTACAGCTCGTCCCAGTGCTGGTAGTAGTAGCCGGCGCGCTCGAGGAAGTGGGGCACGCGCTCGCCGATGACCTGTGGGTCGGTCAGGGCGTTGGCGCTGATGTAGAGGTAGCCGTTCAGGACGCGCTGATCGATTCCCAAGGCCGGGGGTACGATGAAGACGCGCGTGTTGTACTCGCCAAGGGCCACCCACCAGCTCTCGCACGTGATCGTGTCGAATGGGTAGAGCGGCTCGGGGTGGTGCATGCCGTCCTGGAACCAGAACTTGCCTTCTTCGAACTCGCGCCGTTCCGGGCTGAACAAATAGTAGTAGGGGTATAGCTCCTCCCAGCCCTCGCAGCCGGGCGGTGTCGGAACTTCAAACGGGCTCGGGAAGCGTCCATTGCTGCTGGTCATATCCTTGTTCCTCCTTCTTGGGAGCCGAAGGCCCGGAATCGTTTGGCCTCTGCCTGTTCGGGCGTGACAGCACGGAGGCACATGGGCGACGGGTGAATTCGAGTCTCGTGAAGACCCTCCCTCCTTCCGGCGCAGCGCCGGGCAAATTGCCACTTTGTCCGACAAGCTTACGAGCCACTGGGCCAGGCTCTTGACGTCAGATGCAAGACAAACTGATAACTTGTCCGGTGGGCTGTCGAGCCACTCCGGCAGGCTGTTGACGTCTGACGTGGGGCAAATTGCGAATTTGCCCTACAGGCTGTCGAGCCACTCCGGCAGGCTGTTGACGTCGGGTACGATGAGGTCTGGTTGCAGCGCTTCGGGCGCGGCGGCGGCGGCGGCGGCCGTTGAGGCGCCAGTCAGGACCAGGATAGTGAAGAGACCGGCCTCTTTACCCATCCGGATGTCTTGTTCCAACTGATCGCCGACCACAGCCCCCTGCTCGGGCGCGATGCCCAGCGCCTTCATCGCCATCGCGCCGGCCCACCGCGACGGTTTGCCGGTGATGAGCGGCTCCTTGCCGGTAGCATAGGCGACCGCCTTGATCATCGGCCCCGTCGCAGGTACGAAGCCGTTGGCCGACGGTACCTTCGCGTCGTAGTTGGTGGCGATGAACTCGGCCCCGTTCCAGATCGCCTGGCACACCAACTCCAGGGTCTTCTGGTTGAACTCCGGGTCTTTGCCCATCACCACTACCTCGGCCTGGGCCGCGTGCTTGCGGTCGAGCAGCGTCATGCCCACTGTCTGGAGGGCCTCGACCAGGCCCGCTGCGCCGATGGCCAGCACGGGGCGACCGGGGTACAACTCACGCGTGACCTCGGCGGCGATGATGGCTGAGGTGAGCACATCGTCGCTGCAAGCCGGGATGCCCATGCCGTTGAGCTTCGCAACCACCTGGGCGCGCGTGCGCTGATTCTCGTTGGTCAGAAACGCGCAGCGGATGCCGCGCGCCCGCAGGGTTGCCAATGTTTCCGGCACGCCGGGCAGGGCGTGGTTGCCGCGCGCCACGCACCCGTCAACATCGAAAATGAATCCGGCAATGTGATTTGGCGCTCTCATCCTTGCCTGCCGTGCTGCTCAGGAGGGTGATCTCGACGTGGAGCATGAGGCGTGATGCACCAGGACGACGTTTGATCCATCAGGCCTCACGTTCCTTTGTCACTGTCACCAGCCCGATCCGTTCGGAAAGTACTCGTTCCAGTTGTCTCGAATCTGTTTCTCCATCGCCGGGTCGAGCTCGATGGGAATCGGCTTCTCTTTCCACTCCCAGGGGATGGTGGCATCAATGACGACGCGCGAGGTCACATCGCGGTTGGCGATTTCCAGTGACGGGTCGAGCGGTGTGGAACGGCCGCGGCTGATGATCTGCGTGCCGCGGGCCGGCTGGTAGCGGAAACTCAGCGCGTACATCACCTGGTCCATGTTCTCGGGGTCAATGTCGTGGTCCACGACGATGACGGTCTTGAGCCCGTAGTTGCCGGTGACCGAGGCAAATGCGGCCAATCCTACCTGCATCGCGTGGGCCGGGTACATCTGCTCGACGGAGATGATCACCAGGAAGCGACCGGCCGACGCGGGCGGGCTAAAGACCGCTTTGATACCAGGGATCTTCATCCGTTTCAGGTCGTTCCAGAGCGAGGCGGTCCGGTTAATACCCATGACCATGTGCGTATCGGTGACCGGTTTGCCGACGGTTGTTCCCCAGTGAATGGGGTTGTTGCGGTAGGTGATTGCTTTGACCTTGATGAATTCGCGCTGCACGACGCCCTTGCCGGAGTAGTAGCCAGTGTACTCACCAAATGGGCCTTCGGGAAGGGTCTCGCCCGGGGTGATCTCGCCCTCGATGATGACTTCGGCGGTCGCCGGGATGGGCAGGTCCACCGTCGTGGCACCCACAACCTCGATTGGCTCGCCGCGCAGCGCGCCGGCCACATCGTATTCGCCATCAGTGAGCGGAAAGAGCGTGCTGCTGACCAGGAAGAGCACGGGGTCGGCACCAATGACCAGGGCCACGGGCATGGACTTCCCCGCCGCTGCATAGCCGCGCAAGTCGATCTCGGCGTCCTTGGCTTTGATGATCTGGATACCAGCCGTCTTCTCGTCAATAATCATCACCCGGTAGGTACCGAGATTGATCCGTCCCGTCTCCAGGTTGCGCGAGAGGAGGAAGCTGGCGGTACCAATGTAGCGACCGCCATCCTTGGGGTAATACCATGGAGCCGCCATATCGTAGAGGTTGACTGCGTCGCCGGTGACCACGTTTTCCTGGCAAGGGGCAGTCTCCAGCAGTTTGGGCGGAATGCGGACACCCTGAATGCGCTCGACCCAAGCCCGCGAGATGTCCAGGAGGCTGGCCTCAGGTGGAATGTCCAATGCCAGCGCCACGCGCTCTTTCGTCGTCAACAGGCTCGTCAACACTGACTGTCCGGGGTAGTCTTTGACGTTCTCAAATAGCAAAGCCGGGCCACTCTTCTGCTCGTTGAGTTTGGCCACGTGGCCGATTTCCTGGTTCCAGTCCACCTGTTTGCAGATTCGCGCCAGTTGGCCTTCGGTCTCGAGGCGGGCGAGAAAATGGCGCAGGTCTTGGTAGGGCATGACAGGCCTCCTTCTACTCGGCTATTGGAATTTCGGATGCCAGAGGCAGGTGCCTCAGTCGTTGTGGACTTGAGCAGTCAACGATCAACTCTCTTCTCGGTCGTGCGCCCCCAGGAGCTGCGAGATGTGCCGGGCAGACCGCACCGCGGCATGGACGGTGGCTTTCTTCTCGGCAGGGGCCATCCGGCTGGTGAAGCCTACGACGGTGAGCGCGGCGACGAGGCCGTCGGCATCCCGGATCGGGGCGGAGACGGCCCAGACGCCCTCCAGATACTCCTCAGTCTCGTCTACGTCGTACCCGCGCTGCCGGACCAGGGCCAATCTCGCCTTGAAGGCGGCTGGATCGGTGATCGAAGTGTTGGTAAACCGCCGCAGGCCGGGCGAGACCAGGATGCGATCGGTCGCTGCCTCGTCCAACCAGGCCAGAAAGGCCCGGCCCAGGCAGCCCGCGCATACCGGCACGCGCTGGCCGATCGACGCCGTGATCTTCATCTCGCCGAGCGGCTCGGCTTTGTCGATGATGGTGATCCCACCGCTCTCGAAGACGCTCAGAAAAGCCGTCTCACCCGTGGTGTGCATCAGTTCCGTCAGGAACGGGCGGGCTGTCTCACGCAAATCCAGACCCTGACGGGCCAGGTACCCCAACTGGACCAACCGGGGCCCGAGGCGGTACTTAAGCGTGGTTCGGTTCTGCTGGAGGAGGTTGTGGTGGCAGAGTGTGTTGAGAATATTGTGGACGGTGCTTTTATTGAGGCCAAGCGTGCGGCTGAGTTCCGACACACCGTACTCCGCCTGACCGTTCTCGAAAGCACTCAGGATGCGAAGCGCGCGGTCAACTGCGGGAACCAGATCGACCATAGCGTGGCAGGACGTCCTTTGCACAGAACGGCGTTCTCGATATTCAGCAGAGTACGATAGTTGGACGGACGTGTCTATCCGCCACGCGCCTCCCAAGGAGTGAAAAAAGAGGGATCTGCGAGGTCGCTATCACGTCGGGAGAACTAATTCTTCCGCGGGTGGCTGGTGTCTACTGTCCCTCGCCGCTCACCCACCCGGCCCGCACCGCCAACCGCGCCACCTGCCGCCGGTTAGCAGCCTGCAGTTTGCTCAGGATGCTGCGGACGTGACACTTCACGGTATGCAGGCTGAGGGAGAGTTGGGCCGCAATTTCTTTATTGGTCGCGCCGGTGGCGATGAGAGCGAGTACTTCGCGCTCGCGGGGCGTCAGGTCGGGAGGATCGGGAGGAGTCAGGCTGGGGGCGGGCCGACTGGCCAGGCGGGCAAACTCATCGATCAGACGGGCAGCCAGCTTCGGTGGCAGGGCCGCCTCACCTGCCAGCGCGCGGCGCACGCCCTGCAGGAAGTCGGCCGACTTGGTGTTCTTGAGCAAATAGCCGGTGGCGCCGGCTTTGATGGCTTCAAACAGTTTCTCGTCCTCGTCGTGCACGGTGAGAATCACAATGCGCGCCTCGGGCCACTCGGCCCGGATCAGGCGCGTGGCCTCCAGTCCATCACAGACCGGCATCTGGATATCCATCACGATCAGGTCGGGACGCAACTCGTGAGCGAGGCTGAGAGCGGCCAGGCCGTCCTCAGCCTGGCCGACGACGCTCAGTTCCGGTTGGGCATTGATCAGGCTGGTCAATCCCTCACGGAAGAGATCGTGGTCATCGGCGAGCAAGATACGAGCACAGGTCATAGAGCAATCTCCTCACGAACGAGGGAATTCCGGGCCTCAACCGCGAGGGTTGGAGGGCTCGAGTCGGAGAGCGGAAAACGAACGATGACTCTGGTTCCCTTGCCAGGTGCGGAGTCGATGGTCAAATGCCCTCCACTCCGCTCGGCGCGCGCCCGCATGATCGCCAGACCGAGGTGGTTGTCTCCCCTGATCGCCCGTGGGTCGAACCCGGATCCGTCATCTTCCACCATGAAGCGGGCCTGGTCATTCGTGCGTTCGACACGTACGGACACCCGCCGGGCTTGCGCGTGCCGCCGGGCATTGGTGAGGGCCTCGCGGACAATATGCCAGGCTTGCATTTGGACAACGTGTGGCAGTGCGAGCGCCGACGGGTCGGCGATGGTTAGCTCCGCGGAGTGACCGGAGGCCTCGCGGAACTCGTTAACGCAGGTCGAAAGCCTTAGGGCCAGATCATCGCAGTTGGCCGGCGGCTGCCGGAGGCCGAGGAGCGCTGCGCGCACCTGCTCGTAGGCCGTCTCAACGGCCGATCGCATCCATTTGAGTTCGACCGTCACGTCGGCCGCCTGATCGGTGGCGAGCAGTTCTTCCACCCGGTCGATTTTGAGTGTCAGGAAGCTCAAGGTCTGCGCCAGGTGGTCGTGCAATTCGGCCGCCAGCCGCTCGCGCTCACCGAGGGCGGCGGTTTCTTCGGCCTGACGACGTCCCGACTCAGCCAGGCGCGCGTTGGCGATGGCAATGGCGGCCGAGTTGGCGAGCAGGGTGAGGGCGCGTGTTTCGTCCGGGTCGAAGGCCCTGCCCTTGCAGCGAACTGCGCACAGCGCGCCGAGGGTCCGGTTGCCGACCTGGAGTGGTGCGACGGCGCGTTG
>DOUV01000166.1 GCA_003520455.1 Chloroflexota bacterium
GCCCAGGCGGAGGCGCGGAAGGCGCAGCGCGATCTTGAGCTTGAGCTGCAGGAGTTGGATACCAAGATCAAGCGGGAAACCGACCGTTTGTACGGTGGGACCATCAGGAATCCGAAGGAGCTGGAGAACATCCGCAAGGAGGTTGAGGCCTTGCAACGCCATCGTGGCGACCTGGATGAGCGTGCCCTGAAAGGAATGGAACAGGTCGAGAAGGCGAGTGGTATGCTGACCGAGGCGGAGCGGGCACTGGCCGCGGTCGAGGCTGAGTGGCGCGATCAACGAAGCGATTTGAGCGAGAAGGGGCAGAAGCTCAAACGCCACATCAACGCCCGCCGCCGCCAGCGCGAGGCCACCCTGGCCCAGATCAGTGCCGGTGATCTGGCGCGGCTGCGCGAAATCCAGACGCGCAAGGGGGGGAAGGGCATCGCGTCGTTGCGTGACGGCGCGGTCTGCGGGCTCTGTGGGGTCAGCGTCTCGGCATCCAAGGTGGCCCAGGTCCACGGGAGCGACGAACTCATCCTCTGCGGCAATTGCGGCCGCATCCTGGTTGCTTGAGCGTACGACGTGCGGATTCTCAAACAGCTGCTGCCCTGGCTCGTGGCGACGGCGGTGCTCGTGGCACTGGTCCTGGCCGATTACACCATCCACCTGCCCGTGGCACCCTCCAAGATCATCCTCTTCCTCGTCGTTGTGGCGGTGGTTGTGATCACGATCGTCCAGATGGGCTGGCCATCGTCATCTTGAAAGGGATGGGTCGCATGTGGTGGGGGTGTTTCGCCGGTTCGTTGCGTTTATGGAATTCTTTGACCCAATGAATTGAAAATGATAGAATGGCGGCCGGAAAGGCGAGACCGCGCATGCCCGTTATGGCCAACCCGGTCGATCTGGCGATTATCATTGTCAATTACAGGACCCGCGAATTGCTCCGGGACTGCCTTCGCTCCATTGATGCGAGCGAAGGTAATTTCACAGTACGCGTTTGCGTGGTTGACAACGCCAGTGGCGACGGCAGCGTGGCGATGGTGCGGGCTGAGTTTCCGCACGTCAGGGTGATCGAGCAGGCGCACAATCCGGGCTATGCAGCCGCGAATAATCGCGGGCTGCGCCACTTTGGTTTCGGCGACGGCCAGGCAGCGCCCGACGCGCCGCGCTTCGTTCTGCTGCTCAACCCTGATACCCTGCTCCCGCCTGAAGCGCTGGCACGCATGTTGGCCTTCATGGAGGCGCACCTTCAGGCGGGCGCCGCCGGGTGCAAGCTGGTGCGGGAGGACGGCAGCCTCGACCGCGCCTGCCGCCGCTCATTCCCCAGTCCGGAAGTGAGTTTCTACCGCCTGACGGGGTTGAGTTCGCTTTTCCCGCGGAGCCCACGCTTTGGCCGGTACAACTTGAGCTACCTGGATGAGAACGTCACGACCCCGGTGGACGCGGTGGTTGGGGCGTTCATGCTTGTGCGCCGCGAGGCAGCAGTGGCGGCCGGCCTCCTGGACGAAACGTTTTTCATGTATGGGGAGGACCTGGATTGGGCCTTCCGGATCAAGCAGGCTGGCTGGCAAATCTGGTACTATCCTGAGGTTGTCGTCCTGCACTATAAGGGCCAGTCGAGCCGGCAGCGAAGCACGTCTTCCATACTTGCTTTTTACGATGCCATGCGACGCTTCCACACCAAGCATTACAAGCAGCAGACGGCCCCACCGATCAACTGGTTGATCGAGGCGGGGATCTGGCTGCTCTGTGGTGTGGCCCTGCTGCGCAACGCCCTGCGCCCCGCGGACCGCAAGGGTGTCGCCTCAGCCGTCCCGACGGTTTGAGGGGTTCCACCGTGGCGGAGAGAGTTGACCCGATGGCGCTGCCCCATCCCGATGCGCCAGAAGAGCGCCCGAGTGAAGAAGTCGCGGCGACCGGTACCACCGGCCGCATCTTGACGCTGGTACCGCGGCGAGCAGCAGCCTCTGTCATCCCGGTTGCTTCGCCTGCCGAAGCTCGTCTCTATGCGGGTCGCCGGCGCCGCTCCCTGGCCTTCATCTTCCCCCTCTCACTCATGGCGGTGGACGCGGCCCTGATCGGCCTGGCGTTCTTTATTGCCTACCATCTGCGTTTGCTCATCGAGTACCCCCCGCCGCAAAATATCCCTGAGTTCCACGCCTACCTCCCGCTGCTGGCTCTCAAGGGCGGCGTGCTGGTGGTGGTCTACTTCTTCTATAAGCTCTACCGCCGCAAACGAGTTCAGTCCCATCTCGACGAGCTTGGCCGGATTCTGGCGGCCACCTCCGTCGGTGCCGTGCTTTTCCTCGCGGTCGTCGCTTTCGCCACCCGCAACGAGGCCGACTACCCTTCCCGCCTGATGTTGATCTACGACTGGGCACTGACCGTGGGATTGGTCTCGCTGGGGCGCATCGCTCATGCCAGGACGCAGTGGGGCCTGCAGGCCAGAGGGGTGGCCCGCGAGCATGTTCTGCTGGTGAGCTTCGGCGAGACGGCGGAGATCATTCTCAATGCCATTCAGCGCTCGCCCGGTCTCGGCTACCGCATCATCGGGCTGGTCTGTCCGGAAGGGCACGACGGCCGCGCGGCGGTCGGCGGGCAGCCGTTTCTGGGGCGGGTGGACGACTTGCCCGTCTTGATCGATCGCTACGGGATCGACGAGGTGATTATCGGTCTGCCCGAGGCCAACCACCGCGAGATTCTCTACATTATCAGCCGTTGCGAGCGCGAGAAGGTCTCGATCAAGGTCTTCCCGGACCTCTTCCAGTTCATGGCCGGTGAGATCAGCATCGGCGACCTGGCCGGGTTGCCCCTCCTGACAGTGCGCGACATTGCGCTGCGCGGTTGGAAGCTCGCCGTCAAGCGGGGCGTGGACATAGCGATCAGTGCGGCCGCCCTGGTACTGTTCTCGCCGCTCATGCTCCTGGTTGCCATCGCCATCAAGCTCGAGTCGCCCGGCCCGGTCTTCTTCACGCAAGAGCGGATGGGATTGGATGCCAAACCGTTCCGAATGATCAAGTTCCGCTCGATGCGCCAGGATGCCGAGCAGCAATCCAAGTGGACGACGGCGAACGATCCGCGCCGCACCCGGTTGGGCGCGATGATCCGCCGCTTCAGCATCGATGAACTGCCCCAATTCATCAACGTGTTGCTGGGCGAAATGAGCATCGTCGGCCCGCGGCCGGAGCAGCCGGTCTACGTCGAGCAATTCCGGCGCTTCATTCCCCGTTACATGGACCGCCACCGTGAGAAGGCCGGGATTACAGGCTGGGCGCAGGTCAACGGTTTGCGCGGTGACACCTCTGTGGCGGAGCGGACCAAGTACGATGTCTGGTACATCGAGAACTGGTCCTTGAGTCTGGACTTCAAGATTATGCTCAAGACTATCGTCAGAGTTTTTGCCGACCGCAACGCCTATTAGTATCTGTTGGCCGTCGTTTTACACCCCGCTGCGGCTCTCACGCGAGAGCCGCGATTTTTTCTTGGGGAGGTCCTATGAATCTGCGTCCAACCTTCCGCATGATCTCGTGTCCTGGCGGCCGCAGTGCTGGCCGGTCGTAACCTCTTGGAAGGCGGGGAAACCCTCCGCCGCAGCGCGGCGGGGCCGGCTCGCGCCGGAGGGATGCGGCTGCTCCGGTGGTGGGAACGCGGGGCGGGGCCGGCGCTGCTCGGTGTCTACGTGGTCCTGGCAATCATCTTCGCATTGCGGCGCCATGCTACGTTTCAGACCGGCTTGTTCGATCTCGGCTACTATGCTCAGGTGATCTGGAATACCTCGCGTGGGCGCTGGTTTGCGACCTCGTTGAAACCCCCCACCTTTCTGGCGGATCACTTCTCGCCGGCGTTGGCGCTGTTAGCGCCGTTCTTCTGGCTGGCTCCAGATGCTCGCGCGCTCCTCGTCGTCGAGGCCGTCGCGCTGGCAACAGCTATCATCCCGGGGTACCTGCTCCTCCGGGCGCGCTATCCGGCGTTCGCGCCCCTTCTGGTGCTTGCCTTTGTCCTCAATCCGCTCCTGCACCAGACGACGCTTGAAGAGTTCCACGAGATCATGTTGGCGGCGCCGGCGCTCGCGTTGGCGGTGTACGCGCTTGAAACCCGGCGGAACCACCTCCTCCTCGCTTCACTCGGTCTCGCCCTGCTCGTTCGAGAGGATGTCGCCCTCTACGTCGCTTCGTTCGGGCTCTACGTGCTGGTCTGCCGGCCGAAGCAGCGGCGCCAGGGAGTTCTCCTCATCGGTCTGAGCGCCATCTGGCTCCTGGTGCTCACGGGAGTGGTGATGCCGGCATTGGGCGACGCGCCCTACCGCCACACCCGTGTGTTCGGGTCGTTTGGCGACTCCATTCCGGCGGTGATCTTCGGACTGGCCCGCGATCCCTTCCGCCTGTTAACGCCACTGCTGTCACTGGCGACCGTACGGGCCGTGGTCCGGGTTCTGGGGCCGTTGGCCGGATTGCCCCTGTTGGCGCCGGGAGCCCAGTTGCTGTGGGTTCCCATTACGCTGCTCTTCCTCTCTTCGTCGGCGTCGAATGTGAGCGCCCTCCAGGGGTGGCAGATGGCGCCGTTGCTCCCACTCTTGTGGAGTTCAATCGCTCTCACCCTCGCCCGCGTGCGTCCCCGGCTGGCCGCGCCTGGTATTGGCCTCCTCCTGGTTGCCGCGCTCGCCGGTTTCCGGCTGGCGAGTCCGTTTCCAGGCGGAGGGCGCTTCGATGCCGCCGCCTATCAGATCAGCGAGCACGTCCGAATCGGGCACCGCGTGCTCGCAACCATTCCGCCAGGCGTCTCGCTGGCCGCGCCTGATGGGCTCGGCGCGCACCTGGCAACCCGCCAGCAGATGTATCTCTTCCCGTGGTTTGATCTCGCGATGCCGCCGGAGATGATTGTGCTCGATGCCGCCGGCTCCGATACCTACCCGCTCACTACTGCCGAAGTTCATTCGGCCCTGCTGGCGTGGCAGATGGCGCCGGAAGTTGAGACGGTCTGGGAGCAGGACGGCTACTTCGTATTTCGGACGACTCCGGCGCCGAATTTCCTCCACCAGGGACCGTGGGTGTGGGCGCCCTGGCTGCGATTGGAAGGCTACGAGCTCGCGCAGACGGACGAGACCGGGGCGTTCCGCCCGGCAGGAACGGTACCTGTGGCGGGGCGGACGCTGCGGGTCGCGCTGTATTGGCAGGCGCTGGCGCGGATGGAGAAGGATTATTCCATTTCAACGCGTCTGGTGGGACCGGACGGCCAGCTGGTGGCTCAGGACGATGCCTGGCCGGCGCGGGGTGCTCTGGCGACCTCCAGGTGGGCCGCCGGTCGAACGATCCGAGACACACACTACCTGCAGTTGCCGGCCGAAGGGTTGCCAGAGACGCTGACCCTCGAAGTCCTGGTGTACGAAACCGCGACGGTGAAACTCCTTGTCCCGGAAACCGGCTATGTTCTGACCAGCCTGTCTCCGCAGCATCACACTGCACCGGACGGGGAATCCTACCAGGCAGTCCGCGAGCCGGTCCTGGTTCGCCGGCAGCTGCCAAACCGCCGAATCCCTTGACTTCGGTTTGTCCCTTTGCTATCATACGCCCAGTCTGGCACTCTTTCTGAGAGAGTGCTAGTTTCTCGCGGGAATGCCAGGCTTCGCGAGGGAGAGACAGTGGTAAGATGACCGAAGAACTCTCTGAGCGCCAACAAGCGATTCTTGGGATTCTCGTGCGCGAGTATATCGCGACTGCTCAGCCGGTGGGCTCGAAGACGATGGTCGAGAAGTATGGCCTCAGCGTCAGTTCCGCAACGATTCGCAGCGAGATGGCGGCGCTTGAGGAGATGGACTACCTGACCCATCCGCATACCTCGGCGGGGCGCGTCCCGACGGAGCACGGCTATCGCTACTTTGTCGAGCGTCTGATGGAACAGAGCGATTTGCCCGAGGCTGAGCAGCGCCTCATTCGCCACCAGTTCCACCAGGCGCGCATGGACCTCGAACAGTGGATGAAGCTCGCGGCGGCGGTGTTGGCCCACACGACCCACACGGCCTCGTTGGTGACGGTTCCACGCGCCCAACTGTCGCGTCTCAAACACCTTGAACTGATTGACATCAGCGAGGCGCTGGTGCTGGTCATCGTCGTGCTGAGCGAGGGACTCGTGCGCCAGCAGATGGTCCGGCAGTCGCAGCCCCCGCTCAGCTCGGAGCAACTCACCGTCGTTTCGAACAAGTTGAACGCCCAACTCGCCGGGCTCAACCGCATCGAGATTGGGAATCGGTCCATCGAACTGACTCTCTTTGAGGCGCGCGTTCGCGAGACGCTCGTCGAGGTGCTGGAACGGGTTGACACCCGGAGCGTCACCGAACTCTACCGCGACGGCTTGATTCACATCCTGCGCCAGCCCGAGTTCGCGGCTGCCGATTCGGTCCGCCAGATCCTCGAGATCATAGAGGAGCGCTCGCTGCTGGAAAATATCGCCGCGGAGGTGGTGCGGGGCGGTGGGTTGCAGGTCATCATCGGCGGTGAGGGTCGCTGGCGCGAGATCAGCGAGGTCAGCATGGTGATGGCGCCCTACGGAGTCGAGGGGCGCACGGCCGGCATGATGGGGGTTGTCGGGCCGATGCGCATGCCCTATGGCCGTGCGATTAGCACGGTCCGCTTCGTGGCGAGCCTGATGAGCCGTCTCCTTGCGGGTGTCTATGGTGAGGAAGATGAAACCTTTGGAGGCTTTGAACGATGAACGAAACTGACCGGGATGAGACCCGCCAGGCGACGACGGCCGAGGATGCCTCCAACAAGGAGGCAGGGATTCCCGGGGGGGTGGAGCAGGCTCGATCGGAGCCTGGTGTCCAGGATGCCTCCAACAATGAGGCGGCGGCTGCCGGTGTGATGGAAGAAGCGGAACAGGCGGAGGGCGAGGCTGGGGCTGATGCGTCTTCTGGCGATCGTGCGGCCGCACTCAGTGAGACTGCTGTGATGGAGGCCGAGCTGGTTGCAGCCCGCCAGCAGGCTGATGAGTACCTGGACCAGTGGCGACGGACGGCCGCCGAGTTCCAGAATTTCCGCCGGCGGCAGGAGCGCGAGCGCCAAGAGTTGGTCAAGAACGCCAACGCGCAGCTCCTGATGCGCCTCTTGCCGGTGCTGGATGACCTGCAGCGAGCGGCTCAGCATGTCCCGGAGGAACTCCGGGACAACGAGTGGGTGAATGGGATCCTCATGATCGAGCGGAAGCTCTGGGCGGTTGTGGAACAGGCCGGGGTTCGGCCGATCGAGGCAGCGCCGGGGATGTCCTTCGACCCACATTTGCACGACGCCGTTGTGGCCGAGCCATCCGAGGCCATTCCGTCTGGGCACATCATCGACGAGCTGGAGCGCGGCTACACACTGTACGACAAGGTGTTGCGGCCGGCCAAAGTACGGGTGGCGCGTTAGGAAACGACCCGTGGCGGACGGCTCTCGGGGGAGGGAAGCGTATCTCGGTCGCGTTTCTTCGCCCTGGCCTCCGGAGAAGCCACCGCCCTTGCAGGACATCCATGACAAAGATAATTGGCATTGATCTGGGCACGACGAACTCCGTGGTCGCAGTCATGGAGGGTGGCGAGCCAACGGTCATTCCCAACGCGGAGGGTGCTCGACTGACACCCTCCGTCGTTGGTGTCAACCCCAAAAGCGGTGAGCGCATGGTCGGAGAGGTGGCCAAGCGTCAGGCCATCACGAACCTGCAGAACACCATCTTCTCAATCAAGCGCTTCATGGGCCGACGGTTCCGCGAGGAGGCGACCCAGGAGGAGGTCGCTCGCGTGCCCTACGAGGTTCGCGAGGCGATCAACGGTGATGTTCGCGTGGTGATGGGCGGCAAAGAGTACGCCCCGGCGGAAATCAGCGGGATGATCTTGCAGAAGTTGAAGCGTGACGCCGAAGGGTACCTGGGTCAGGAAATCACCCAAGCGGTCATCACGGTGCCGGCCTACTTCAATGATGCCCAGCGCAACGCCACGAAAGACGCCGGCCGCATCGCCGGGTTGGAGGTGCTGCGCATCATCAACGAGCCCACCGCCTCAGCGCTGGCGTACGGCCTGGGCGAAGGGCGGGAGGGGATCGTCGCGGTCTACGACCTTGGCGGCGGTACGTTCGACATCTCGATTCTGGATGTAGCTGAAGGGGTCTACGAGGTTCTCAGCACCGCAGGTGACACTCATCTGGGTGGGGACGACTTCGACCGGCGCATCATCGACTGGGCAGCGGATCGCTTCGTGTCCACGGAGGGCGTCGATCTGCGCGAGGACCCCATGGCGCTCCAGCGTCTCAAGGAGGCGGCCGAGCGCGCCAAGGTCGAGCTCTCCTCGGTCTTGCAGAGCGAGATCAATCTGCCCTTCATCACGGCGACGGCCGAAGGTCCCAAGCACCTGCAGTTGACTCTGACCCGGGCCCAACTCGAGCAGTTGACCGAGGATCTCGTCGAGCGCACGCTCGAACCGATTCGCGAGGCGCTGGCCGCGGCCCAACTCGACAAAAGCCGGATCAGCCAGATCGTGCTGGTGGGCGGCCAAACCCGTATGCCCGCCGTCCAAGAGGCTGTCCGCGACTTCTTCGGCCGCGAGCCTCACAAGGGGGTCAACCCTGACGAGGTCGTCGCCATCGGCGCCGCCATTCAGGCCGGCGTGCTCGGCGGTGAGGTCAAAGACGTCCTCCTGCTGGATGTGACGCCGCTCACGCTGAGTCTCGAGACGTTCGGTGGGGTTGCCTCGCCCTTGATCCCGCGCAACACGACTATCCCCACGCGCAAGTCGCAGGTGGTCAGCACGGTCGAGGACAACCAGACGACTGTCCGGATCCACATCGTTCAGGGCGAGCGCCCGCTCGCGGCAGACAACAAGTCGCTCGGAAAATTCGAGCTCACAGGGATCCGTCGGGCGCCCAGGGGTGTACCTCAGATCGAGGTGACCTTCGATATTGACGCCGACGGCATCCTGCACGTCACCGCCTGCGACCGCGACACCAATCAAGAGCAGGGGATCACCATCACGGCCTCGAGCGGGTTGCGCGAGGAGGAGGTGCAGGAGATGGTCCGCGCCGCGGCTTCAGCCGCGGCGGAGGACAGTGCCCGCCTGGAGATGATCACCGCTCGCAACCGCGCCGAGGCCACGCTCCACCGCGCGGGCCGCGCGATGCTCCAATTCGGCGAGCAACTCAGCGACGAGCAGCGCGACGAGCTCAACCAGCGCCAGGGTGAGCTCCGGGTGGCGCTCAACGACCCGGCGAGCAGCGTCGATCACCTGCGAGCGCTGACCAACGAGTTGGCCGAGACCATTGGCGCGCTCGGCCAGACGCAGCCCCGGGGCGCCGGGCCAGCAACAGAGGGCGCGCCGCCCGACGAGCCGGGTACGGGCCAACCGGACGCGTAACAGGTAGCAGACGCCTCCTTGGGTGCGACCTGCTGCCTGACGCGTTTACCGCTCGCGTGGTGTTCGGGGTATAATTGCGAGATTGAGTTCAGAGCTTGCAGGAAGGGAAAACCAGGACCCTGATGAGCGCACAGACCAAACGTGATTACTATGAGGTGCTTGGCGTCACGCGGAACGCGACGGCCGAAGAGATCAAGCGTGCCTATCGCCGTCTCGCCCGTCAGTATCACCCGGACGTCAATCCCAATGCCGATGCTGAGGAGCGCTTCAAGGAGATTAGCGAGGCCTATGAGGTCCTGGCCGACGAGCAGAAGCGAGCGATGTACGACCGGTTCGGCCATGCGGGCCCACAAGCCGGTTTCGGTTTCGGCCAGGGATTCGGCGATATCGGCCTGGGCGAAATCTTCGAGGAATTCTTCAACTTTGGACGCCAGCCGGGCCGCCAGCAACGGCACGGACCACGCCGGGGAAGCGACCTCAAAACGGTGATCATGATCGAGTTCGAAGAGGCGATCAAAGGGATAACGCGCGAGATCGAGATTGAACGGCTTGAGGCCTGCACGACGTGCCGTGGCGAGGGGGCTGCGCCCGGGACGACCCCGATTCGCTGCCCGCAGTGTAAGGGAGTCGGAGAGGTCCGCCAGGCCCGCCAGAGCATCTTCGGACAGGTGGTCATCAGCGACACCTGCCCGCGCTGCCGCGGCGAGGGTGAGGTCATCACGTCACCGTGTCCCAGCTGTCAGGGGCAGCGCCGTGTCCGGACGCTGCGCCATCTCGAAGTCAGCATTCCGCCAGGCGTGGACGATGGGATGCGCATTCGCCTGAGCGGCGAGGGCGAGCACGGCCTGCGCGGTGGTCCGCCCGGGAATCTGTTCGTGGAGATCCACGTCCGTCCCCACGAGTACTTCCGCCGCGATGGACAGAACATCATTCTGGACCTCGAGCTCAACATGGCCCAGGCGGCGCTCGGCGATGAGATCGAAGTCCCGACGGTCGATGGTCTCTACCCGATGGGGGTCCCGCCGGGAACACAGACCGGGCAGGTCTTCAGACTCCGTGGCAAGGGTGCGCCCCACATCCGCAATGAGGAATTGCGGGGCGACGAACTCATCAACATCTTCGTTCGGGTGCCGACAAACCTCACTCCCGAGCAGCGCGAACTGCTGCAGCAACTCGGCAAGACGCTCGGTCGCGAAGTCGTGCCCCAGCCCGCCCACCGCGGCTTCTTCGATAAGCTTCGCGACGCGTTCAAGGGCTAACAGGGAGATTGGAGAGTCGTGATTGGAGATGAACGGCCCGTCCCGGGGCCGGAGGAGGCGCTCGAAAGCCCCGATCTCTCATCTCCAGTTACCAATCTTTTCGCCGTGGATTGGTTTGAAATTGCCGTGCGGGGCGTGGACGGAGAAGGGGTCGAGGCGGTCTGGGAGGTGATGAACCGCCTCGGCCACGGCGGCGCCGTCATTGAAGACGTGCGTGCGACGGTGGACTCGACCGTCTACGAGCCTCAGCCGCTGGCGGTCAAAGCCTACATCGCCGCCGATGATCAGGCCGGGGCGACACTCCAGGCCCTCTGCGAGGCGCTCTGGCACCTCGGTATGCTCTACCCGATCCCCGAACCAACAATTCGCCGGCTGGCGCAGCAGGACTGGGCGGATGTCTGGAAGGCGTATTACCACCGTCAAGCGGTGGGCGAGCAGCTCGTGATCGTCCCGGCGTGGGACGAGACCGGGGCGGCCGAGGGCGAGATCGTTGTTCGGCTCGACCCAGGCATGGCCTTCGGCACGGGCACTCACCCGAGCACGCAGCTATGCCTGCGACTGCTCGAGCGCGTGCTGACACCCGGCGCGCGGGTGCTCGATGTCGGGACCGGCAGCGGGATTCTGGCGATTGCCGCCGTCCAGCTGGGCGCCGGTGCGGTCAAGGCCGTGGACACGGACCCGGTCGCCATCGCGGCTCTGGAGGAGAACGCGGCGCTGAACGAGCTATCCGGACGGATCGAGACGGCGGTGGGCTCGGTCGAGCGCTTTGCGGGACCGTTCGATCTGATTCTGATCAACATTTTGGCCGAGGTGATTGCCCAGTTACTGCCGGAAGCCGCTGCCCGGTTAGCGGCAGGCGGCACGATCATCCTCTCCGGCATCATCGACGTGCGCGCACCGATCGTTCAGGCGGCGCTCGAGGCCTGTGGTCTGGTGGTGGTGGAGCGGGAGACGATCAAAGATTGGGTCGGCCTCGCCGTCAGCTGGGGGCCTGATGCACCGCTTCTTTCTCGACCCTGAGGCGATTCAGGCTACAGTCGTCACATTCCCTCAAGAAACGGTTTTCCAGATTGGCCGTGTGCTCCGCATGCGACCTGGCGACCGCGTGATCGTCCTCGACAACAGTGGTTGGGAACGCGAGGTCGAACTGACCGAGATCGGGCGCCGCCATGCGCTCGGGACGGTTTGTGCCCGCCGGCGGGCGAAGGGCGAGGCCAGGACCAAGATCAGCCTCTATCAGGCCGTCTTGAAGGGGAAAAAGTTAGAACCGGTCTTCCAGAAGTGCACGGAGCTAGGCGTTGTTGAGTTCGTGCCGACTCTGTCGGCGCGCTGTGTGGTGGATAGCCTCGAAGACCTGAACCAGGCTAAATTCGAGCGCTGGCGCGCGATCATTCGCGAGGCGGCCGAACAGAGCCACCGGGGACGCCTGCCGGAACTGCTCCCTGCCACCCTCTTCGGCCACGCGCTCGATCAGATCCGCCGCTTCGGTGGATTCACCATTATTCCGTGGGAGGGGGAGACAAGGCGGAGCCTGCGGGAGGTGCTGCGTGGGACCGGCGCGCTTGGGCGCCCGTTCGGCATCAACCTCTTTATCGGTCCGGAGGGCGGCTTCACCGAAGAGGAGATCGAGCGGGCGCAGGCGCAGGGCGCTATCCCGGTGACGCTTGGCCCGCGCATCCTGCGCGCTGAGACCGCCGGAATCGCGGCAACCGCCGCCATCCTCTACGAGCTGGGCGACTGGGAATAGCTGCCTGTACCACCCAAAGCAAACGGGCCGCGCATGTGCGTGGCCCATTCTATTTGAGGCGGGGAGGGAGGGATTTGAACCCTCGACAGAGGTTTAAAGCCCCTGTAGTCGCTTAGCAGGCGACCGCACTAGACCAGACTATGCGACCTCCCCGTGTCCCACCGAATCAGTGGCCCTATGGTACTCAAAGAGCCGAGAAATGTCAACCGTGGCGCGATCGAGGGGTGTATGCACGAGTTGTCAGGCAGGTGGCGTCGCCGGCAGAACCTAACCCCCCGGCCCCCTTTCCCTCGCAGGGAAGGGGGAGGCGGAGGGCCGCGCGGCCGGCTGGAACGCGGCTGGCTCCCCTCCCCGACGCGGGGAGGGGCTGGGGGAG
>DOUV01000199.1 GCA_003520455.1 Chloroflexota bacterium
TGGAGATATGGGTAATAGATAGGAGTCTCATCCCTTCACAGAAGAACGGCACGAGCTGTGCGCTACGACTACCAGCTCGCGCCGCTCCTGCGCATGCTTGCCCCCGCGGGCCACTTTGCGAGGGCAGCTCGGCGACCGGTCCTCGGCCTGGCAGGCGATCAACTGCCGGGCCTGGCAGTGCCTACCGGCCCTGGCTCCATTCTTCCTGACGCTCAGCCTCACCACGATCCGTGTATGTTCGGAGAACCTTGCCGTAGCCGAGGATGTAGTCGTACGTGCCGTAGGTAGCGCTCAAGATGCGCTTCACACCGAGCTTGTACCAGGGATCGATCTCGGAGGGGACGTTGAAGGTCAGCGAACCCCGGCCGGTCCAGACCTCCTTTGGCGTCGTGCGGTGGCCGTTGCGATCGACCAATTCGGCCACCGCCGGTCCGCGCCCTTCCTCGACATTCGGAATCACCCGCAGGCACAGGCGTGAGGTGCCAGTGAAGCGGGAAATATCGGCCGGCGCCTCGGGGCGCACCAAGACGGTGAAGAGCCGGTTCCCCTTGGGCCGTTCGACCGTGCCCATCACCAGATCGAACTCTTTCCCGATGTCGATGTGCGCCTGCTTCTTGGGTACCCCCCAGATCTCGCGGCCGGCGCCCATCCCGGCGTCATTATCAACCAAATTGTAGGCTGTGTAGAACTTCTGCTCTCCCTGCCAAACACAGGCCAGGTCCAGAGCCGCCTCATTATACGAGCCCAGTGTACCAAACGGAAACCGGAACACGGTCAGGACGGCGGTCGCCGGCGTAGCCACTTCGACCCCTTCGGGCAGCAGATCGAGCACCGCCTCTTCATCGGTCTCGTACGTGATCTGCAGGATCTCGGCATTGATGAAGTAGTGCGGGAGCTTCGAGAACAGCGGTGAATCTACGGGCATGTTCCACCCAAAACGATCTGGGGTTAGTTTGCCTTTCCGAGCCACAGTAAGTCTCCTCTCTGTTATACGGTGAATGCGGACGGCTCAGTTCAAGGGGGTGGGCGGTGTGGTGCGTTGCCTATCCTCTGCGCGCCACACCGCCTACGACGCGCGATCGCATAGTTGGTATTACACTGGCGCGGCACGATCGCCGCTGCCGGCACCACCCGTCAGGATTGCCTGGAGCTGCGGGGTGAGCCCCATGGATAACAGTAGATTGAATGGCAACTGCACGATGAACGCCAACACGATAACCATGACCGTCAGTGGGTTGAAGTAGAGCGAGGCAAGTGCCACCCCGATCGCCGTGTTCTTGGCAGCCGCACCCAGCATCAGGACAAAGCCGTCCTCGTAGCGAAAGCGCAGCCACTTCGCCACCACGACCCCAAGCAGCATTTGCACGACATACAGGGTCGCCAAGACCAGAATTGCGCTCGTTACAGCTGTGAGATGCTCGATGATGTCATGCGCACTGCGCGAGATGATGAGAAAGAACGTGCCGGCCATCCCCGCGACGGAGTATGGTGGCAACGTCACCAACAGGAACTGCAAGCCCCGTTCGCCGTAGCGCGCTCGGACCATCGCGCGGGTCAACAGGCCAAGTACGAGCGGCAGAACCACAATTTGTACAAGCCCCCGAATCAGTACGAGCGGATCCACCTCTACGAAGGCTCTGGCGAGCAGCCACATCCCGGCGGGCAACACGACGATAGCCAGTAACTGCGTCACGGACAGCATCACGATCGAGAGCGTGACATTGCCACCCGCTGAGCGCACCCAGGAGCCCAGCGCGTTGATGGTGGGAAGCAGGCTATAGAGGATCAGTCCAACTGCGAAGTCGGGCCGGCCGGCGAAGAAGACACCGGACAACACCCGCGCGGCCAGCGCCCCCGGCAGGAAACTCAGCAACGCGACGACTGTCAGGAACCTGAGATCGACGAACGCGCGCCCCAGTTCGTTCGGGGCTACCGTGACCATGACCGGATAGATCATGAAGAACACTGTAACCGGCAGGAAGATCGTCAGCCGGCTGCTCATCCCCGGGTGCAGGTATCCCAAGAGAAACCCAAACAGGGACACCGAAAAAATGATTACGCCAGCGTGGGCGTTCAGAAAGTGGGCAACTCGGCTCACGTGGTTCCCATCGCTTCTCTCACCAGCCTTGGAAGCTGAGAGAGCTTCTCGGCGATCACGATGCCCGCGTCACGGAGCGCGTCGACCTTCCCTGCGGGGCTGCCGCGCCGGTCCTCGACCAGGGCACCAGCGTGGCCGAAACGGACGCCTTGCATCCGGTCCGCGAAACGACCGGCCACAAACGCGACGATCGGCAGGCGCGAGCCATGCGCCCCCACGTGCTCGGCCAGCTGCTCTTCCATGCTCCCTCCCGGTTCGCAAAACAGGACCAGCGCTCGCGTCTGCGGGTCGGCTTCATAGAGGGGGAGCAGGTCGACGAAGGTCGAGCCGACGATGGGGTCACCGCCGATGCTGATACAGGTGCTCTGGCCGAGGTGGTGGCGCGTGAGCAAATCGGCAATCTCGGTCATCATCCCGCCACTACGGGACATGATGCCAATCGGCCCCGGGACGTACGCACGCCGGACACTGTCCACCGTGCCACCGGCCGCGCCGATCCGGCTCAGACCCGGCGCGATGAGTCCCAGGCTGTTCGGCCCAATTACGCGGCCGCCGTGGGCGGCCGCAGACTCCACGATCGTGACCACGTCACGGCGCGGGATCCGCTCGGTGGCAATGACGGCCAGCTTCAGGCCGTGCGCGAAGGCTTCCTGCGCAGCGTCCTGGGCGGCCCATGCCGGCACTGAAATCAGCGTGGCCTCGGCGGGGTGGTCGCACCGCGCCGCGGCGACACAGTCGTATACGGGGATGCCGTGGACCTGGCTACCGCCTTTGCCCGGCGTCACGCCGGCCACAATCTGTGCCCCGTAGGCGAGCGACTCGGCGGCGAAGAAGCTGGCTTCGCGGCCGGTCAGCCCTTGCACCAGAATGCGCGTCCTGCGATCAATGAGGATGGCCACTGGCATCCTCCTCCGCGGATAAGGCGACGACATAGGCCGCAACTTCATCCAGCGACGTCGTGCGGTCGAAGGTGCGCACACCGTAGCGCTGCAAGAGCGCCCGCGCCTCGGCCTCGCGTGAACCCGGCACCCGGAAGGCGACGAGTCGCTCGGATGGCCGGTAGCCGGCCTCGCACACACCGTCGATCGCGCCCTGCGCGATCACATCGGCCTGCGTGTTGCTGACGACGTTCATGATGACCGCGAGCCGGCGCACATGGGGCTGGGCCAGGATCAGTTTGGTCAATTCCTTTACCTTCCCCGCCGTTGGGTTGCCACCGATCTCACAATAGTTCGCCGGCCGGCCACCCGCCGCCAGGATGGCATCAAAGATGGTCAGGCTGGCACCGCCGCCGCCGATCAGCAGGCCCAGGTCGCCATCGAATTCCACCACGCGCCCGGCAACGCCGCGGTGGTCAGATCGGTCAATCTCGGCCGCGCGTGCCTCGAACTCGGTCACGCGCCGCTCCGAGCGACTGGTGAGGTCAAACTCGGCGAGCGCCGGTTCCTGGCGCCATAACGCGTCGTCGTCCAGTTCTATGTGGGCGTCGACGGCAACCCAGCCGCTCTCGCCGGTCAGTATCAGGGGGTTGATCTCGACCAGCAAGGCATCGCGCTCGCGGAACAGGCGGGCTGCCGCCACAGCAGTTGCGGCCCATTGCACCAGCACTTCCCCCTTGAGCCCCAACTCCCAGGCAAGCTCGCGTCCGAGATGGATGGGGAAGGGTGTGGATAGGGCGAACGGTCGGCAGGCGACGCGCCGGTCTTCAACGTCGATCCCGCCGCTGGCTGATGCCAGCATGACTGCCTGGCGCGCCGCCGTGTCGTACGTGACCGCCACGAAGGTCTCGGTAGCGTCTTTCAGACGCTCCTCGACCAAGACCTGCCCTACGACGGAGCCGCGCACCTCGCGGCCCAGCAATTCCGTTGCCCGCTGGCCCGCCTCGGCCTCATCAGATGCGAAGGCGACGAGACCCGCCTTCAGCCGACCGCCAAACGGCACCTGCGCCTTGACCACCACCGACGGCCCGACGGCCCGGGCGGCCTCCCGCGCTTCGACCGCGGTCGAGACGACCCGTCCGCGTGGTACGGCGATGCCGGCGGTGGCCAGCAGTCGTTTGCTCTCGTGCTCAAGCAGCCTCACCGCGCAGCTCCTAGAGTTTGATGCGAGTCCCGGCTGTCTGCAGCAGGAACACCCTGGGCATCTCGCGGCTGATCGCAGCGATCGCTTTGAAACCGGTGCAGTGCATTGGTGAGAG
>DOUV01000194.1 GCA_003520455.1 Chloroflexota bacterium
TAAGTAGGTAACAGAAAGTTCGTACCGCTTTCACTCGGCGGCCCAGGCCAAGGCCATGGCGGGAGTCATCGCATCGAAAAAGCTGTCGACCGCGTCCAGGAGGCGTTGCAGCGATCCGTACAAGCGATTGGCGGCGATCTGGCCCTTGAGTCGCAGCCAGATGTTCTCGACGGGATTCAAGTGCGAGCAGTACGTCGGCAGGTAGAATAACTGAAGCCGGGAATGCTCGGTCAGCCAGGTCTTGACGGCACCGGCCGTGTGGCTGGAATAGTTGTCAACGATCAAGATGATCGGGCCGCTGGCATAGACTGTCAGCAGGTGTTCCAGGAAGGCGATGAAGTCTTCCTTGGACAGGTGTTCGCGCCCGAGGGAGGTCCATTGCCCGCTGCGGATGTTCAGCGCACCGAACACGGCCCGGGTGACGGTGGTGCCCGGCGTCGGCACGCAAATCTGCTCGCCCACCCAGTGCCACATCGCGCGGAGCAGCGGCAGCAACTGGATGCGGGATTCATCCGCGTACAGCCCGGCGGCCTCTGGCCCGGCCTCAATCACAGCTTGGGCGATAGCCCATTGCTTGGCCGCCTTCTGCGGGTCAGTCTGGCCGGGCATCGCCAGCCGGGGCCGACCCCAGGCCAGCTTGGCCTGATGCAGGGCCTGGCGGATGGCACTGGCGCTGAGGTGCACCCGCAGCGTGTCGGCCAGAGCCAGGACCAGCATCGCCACCGTCCAGAAGGTGGCCAGGTAGCCCGCTTGCTCGGGGTCCTGCTGCACCAGTTCGACCAGCTTGCCACGCACGCTCTCGCTCAGCTGGCGCGGCCGTCCGCTGCGCGGTTCATCCTACAGCCCGGCGGCACCCTCGGCATTGAAGCGCCGTATCCATTTGCGCACGGTTTTGGACTCGACAGCGAAGATGCGGGCAAGTTCGGGCACCGTGCGGCGCTGCGCCGAGAGCAGAATCATCTGCGCCCGCTGAGAGACCCGCCCGATCTCCTGGCGGGTCATACGTTTGAGCTCCTGTAGCTCTTCATCGCTCGGTGTTCGTACGTAGATCATGGCACCCTCCGCCCCTATCATACACCATAACGGCGGATAAAGTGCCATGAACTTAGTGTTACCTACTTAGATGCCTTCCTCCTTTTGGGCTGACTATTCCCCTTATCTTTGGCAGAGACAAGAACAAGGGCGATGGTGACAAGGGCAACGGTGACGAGTAAGATGAGGCCATCGGAAAGAGAAGAGCAGAAAGGATGAGCGATGGCCGAGAAGGTCGAGCGTGAGTGGGTGGTGACGGAATTCGCGGGCGTAGACCTGGGCGATGAGCGGTTGAATCGGCGCTTGATCGTGCTGGCAGGGGACTTGGGTGGCCAGCCGACGGCCCCAATCAATGAGGCCAGCCGCGATTGGAAGGCCATGAAAGCGGCCTACAAGTTTTTCGCGAATGAGCAGGTCGAGGCGGAAGCGATCTTGGCGCCGCACCAGGAACGCACGCTTGAGCGGCTGCGTGGGCATGCGGTGGTGGTGGCGATCCAGGATACGACCTTTTTGAATTACAACCATCACCCGGCGACGACAGAGCTGGGACCGATTGGGGGCAAACAACGGGGGCTGGTGATGCCCTCGACCCTGGCGGCGACGCCCCAGGGCCTGCCCTTGGGACTGCTGACCCAGCAGATGTGGGCGCGGAGGGAAGCGGGGGAGGCCGAGGGGCAGGGATCGGTGAGCAGGCCTCGCCCCAAAGAAAGCGCCAAATGGCTGGCGGCGTTGGAAGAGAGTTTCACGTTGGTGCCAGCGGAGATTCGCCTGGTCACGATCGCCGACCGGGAAGCGGACCTCTGCGAGTTGCTGGTCACCGCCGATGACGTGGGGGCTGAGTATGTGATTCGGGCGGTGCAAGACCGGCGGGGGCCGGGCGAAGCGGATCGCTTGTGGGCCTGTGTGGCGCGTCAGCCGGTGGCTGGTCAGGTCACGGTCGAGCTGACCGCCACGCCCACGCAGCCCGCGCGCACGGCCACCGGGGAGGTGCAGGTCGCCAAGCTCACGCTGCAAGCGCCGGGGCGCCCGACCGCTGATGAAGCCGTCTGGTGGGAGCCCCGCACGGTCTGGGCGATCTGGCGGCACGAGAGGGCGCCCCCGCCTGATTCCACCCCGGTCGAATGGCGCCTGCTGACTACTATCCCCATCGCCACGTGGCAGGAGACCGTCGACCGCATCACCTGGGACTGGGTCGGCCCCTCAATCGCGGGCTTTCATCGCGTCCTCAAATCGGGCGGTACCGTCGAAGCCTGCCGCCTGGAAAGTGCCGACCGCCTGCCGCGTTATCTGACCTTGATGACGGTCATCGCCTGGCGTCTCTTCTGGCTGATGCCCATCCATCGCCAGACCCCGGACGCGCCCTGCACGACCCGTCTGGCGGATCATGAGTGGAAGGCTCTCGCCGCCACCATCCATCGCACTGACACCCTCCCCGACACGATTCCTCCCGTGGGTCAGGCCGTCCACTGGATCGCCTGCCTCGGTGGCTTCCCAGGACGCCAACGCGATGGTGAACCCGGCATAACCGTCATTTGGCGCGCTTGGTCCCGGTTGTCCGATGTCGCTCACTTGTACCTCGTTCTTCATCCTTCAAAAGATGAGGGGAATCGTCAGGGCCGGTACGGGGCTCCAGCATTGCGCTGCATTGTCGAACGTTCAAGGGAATCAACTTGTGACGGATTGGGGGGGAGGCGAGATTGGCGCTCGCTGGCTTGGGTGCCGGTTGCTTTAGGCGCCCCTTCGCGTGAAGGCCTCGACTGTGATTTGATGGTAGGGGTATGTGATGGCGTGCTTAAGATCTACCACGGCCCACGCCCTAACTGTTGCTAGTGCCCGGTCCCGAACTGTGCGGCGTTGGCGCGAATACGCTGAAATCATCGATGGGCAACCTGGAGAATGCATGGCGCTTGCGTTTGTGGTCTCGTTCGTGATAAGCTGGTTTTGCGTCCACGGCGGGTGGCGCGAGTGCGGTGGCTTGAAAGGTTGTTACGTGACTTCGGGATGGGGTGACCGTATTGAGGGTGGAATGGTCCGGTGACTGGCCTGGTATGGCAGGGTTTCGACAGTGAGGTGCCGGGCTGGATGGGTATGAAGGTGCGTGTGGAGGCACTGGCTGGAAGCTGTGAGGGAGGGGTGACTCCTGGCGGTAGAATGAAGCGGGAACGCGTCTTTGCATTGTTCCTCTCTTTGGATGGCCTTGGCTCGCGATGCGATCGAGAGATGAGCGAAGGTGAGGCCTACGGCGTGGAGTTGGAGGAACATGCCTTGGCAGAATAGCGCCTCCATGGTCCCTCTGGGCATAGCTGCAGCTACGGCGGCAACGCTGGCGCGCCTTGTCTGGCGACGCCGCCCGGCTGCCGGGGCGGTGCCCCTGACGTGGCTGATGCTCGCGGTGGCTGAATGGTCGCTGGGATATGCGCTGGAATTGGGCAGTGGCGAGTTGCTGACGAAAGTCCTGTGGGCGAAGGTTGAGTACGTGGGCATCGTCAGTGTGCCGGTGGCGTGGCTGGTGGTGGCGCTCCAGTACACGGGGCGTGACTACTGGCTGGTACGGCGGAATCTGATCTTGCTCGCGCTTCTGCCACTGGTCACGTTGGTGCTGACGTGGACGAATGGGGCCCACGGGTTGATTTGGAGCGCCATGAGCCTGGCCAGGACTCGTGTGGGCCCGGTGCTGGATGTGACCTACGGGGCGTGGTTCTGGGTGCACACTGCGTATTCGTACTTCCTCCTGTTGACCGGTTCGGTCCTGCTGGTGGGGGCGCTCGTTCGCTCGTCGCGTCTGTATCGGGGGCAAGCCGGTGTGCTGTTGATTGGTGTGCTCCTCCCCTGGCTGGCAAATGGGCTCTACCTCGCGCGCTTGAGCCCGGTGCCTCACCTCGATCTGACCCCTTTTGCGTTTACGGCCAGTGGTCTGCTCCTGGTCTGGGGGCTCTTCTATTACCGGCTGCTCGATATCGCGCCTGTCGCTCGGGATGCTGTTGTCGAAAGCTTGCGCGATGGCGTGATCGCGCTGGATGCGCAGAGGCGCGTAGTGGACCTGAACGTGGCGGCGCAACGTCTCATCGGCATGCACGCTTCGGCAGTCATCGGGCGATCGGCGGCACAGGTCATCCCGGCCTGGCGCGATGTGATCGCAGGCGAGTGGGATGGGGGGGCGGCTCGTCCTGAGATCGCGCTAGGCGATGGGGACAGCCGGCGGATGTACGAGCCGCAGATCTCGCCGCTATACGATCGGCATGGTCGCCTCACCGGCCAACTCCTTGTGCTGCACGATATTACTGAGCGCAAGCAGGTGGAGGAGGAACGCGCCCGGCTCGCGGGTGAGCAGGCAGCTCGCGCCGCGGCGGAACAAGCGGCGGACCGGGTCCGGCGGCTCCAGGAGGTGACGGCGGCGCTGTCGGAGGCGCTCACGCCCGAGCAGGTCGCTGAGGTGG